>CP060221.1:1917500-2217500 GCA_023898405.1 Myxococcales bacterium | reverse complement strand
ATTTGCTGGGCAATCTTAAAATAATACGGGAGCGCGGCATAATAAAAGAAAGAACCACTTGCAAACGCGGCTCTCCATCCAGTGAAACCAAAGCAAAATCAAATTTTGTATCCATGCTTTCCATTTCATCACTAGAAAAAGCGTGTTCACTGGAAAAACCAAAATCGCATGCGCCTAAGAGTCCTAAAAATAGGGCTCCTGCGAGTATCAATATGAGACATTTGCAGCGCAGCATGGTCATAACACATTCCTTGGCTGAGCCCCAAAGACTCTGGGACGGCCAAAAATGGACAAATCAGCGCTGTATTACTAGCAACTACCTTAGCCGCATGCAGGAAAAATCGTATAAATTCTTCAACAGCAACGCACAAGAAAATTAATCACTTATATAATCGCAAGACACCTCAGCTAATTCGTGAAAACAACTAACATAATTTCTAACCACTTTAATTACTGCTTGTTTTTTAGCATAATTATCAGAAAAAATTGTTTTTCTATTAGTTAAATTAATCATAAATTTCTCTTTAGTAGCTCTTATATAATCGTATTCAAATGCTTCTTTTTTAAGTTTTTTTGATACGCAATTTACATAATCTTTACTTACCAACCTATGTACGGTTAATTTGCTAAGAGCCTTAAATTCACTCAAATTAGAAAAACTGCGGTCCTGAAGATCTAAGTAAAAGTGTAGCTCGTGATCTTTGGTATTGGAGTCACTTTTTTCAAAAGAAATTAGGTTCCACACATGACCATAGTCGGGATGTTTCCATTGGCTATTAAAAATATCAGCAGAAACAGATCGAATTTTTCCATTAATAGGAAATCGCGGATTGCTAAATATTTTACTAAAAATAACTAACGCTAAAGAAGAAAAATGGCGCCCAAGTGCCTATGTGAAAATCGGTTTTGGTAGAATCTATTATCTGAGCTTGCAAGTGTGTTTGAGCATCTTCATCTAGGTTAAAATCAAGTTTTTTCTTAACTCTTGGACTTTTTTGTAAGTACACTTTCGGATTAGTGAGTTCCTGAAGAGGGCTCCCCAAACATATGCTTCTAGGCGCAGTTCTTGCTGGAGAAAAACCGGTTGTTAGATTAGCAAAATTTTCATCACATATTTTTTTAACTTTATCTGTTTGTAAATTAACATGCAAAGCAGTTGCTCCAAACCTTAGAATTTTTGAGCTTTTTTTGCTAGATTTCTTTTTTATTGTTGACCCAGCTTTTGGAATTTTAAGACATCCTGGAAATCCAGGCATTTCGCTTAAAACTACAGGCTTACAAGTTATACAAGAAAAATCAGGTACAGGTATAGAAGCACCTTCACTATGAGCGTGATTTGATGCATATAAGTTCCCAACATTAAAAATCAACTAATTACATAAAAATATTTTTTTTGTACCCCAAATTTTGAGCGAAGCTTTCCTAACAATTCATTGGATATTTTTAAATCTGGCGACCAACAACGTTGTCTTTGAAATTTTCGCCATCGTGCGAGAGTATGGTTTCGCGTCCTTCAAATTTAGTAAGGATGTGCACCGGGCGGCTCCACAATGAAGCTAAATTTTTTAGTGTTTCTCTGGCATAATTCAAATCGAGCTCAACACTAGCAAACACATGTTCAAGCAATAACTCTGATCGGTTTTCATAATTGCCGTTGATCACCTGTATCTGAGGATGGCCCATATTGGTAAGGCTATTAAGCAATTTTTGTTTTATTGCTGAAAATTCACGTGATTCTATAACAAAATCTTGCTTGCGTTTATCAAAACCATAGGTGAAAATTTTTGCCCTCTTACAAAAATCAAGGGTCAAAAATTCGTCGATGAAAGTCAGATCATTATATATTTTCCGCACTTGAAATATTTTTTCTTGCCCTAAAGCTAAATTCTTATCCCAAGTTTGCTTTTGGCTCATATCAGAACAGTTATCCCACTCTGAACCAAAGCGCCCTTTGTTCCAACGCTCTTCAATATCTCGATATAATTCTAGGCCAAGTTTATAAGGATTCAAGCTTGTGGGAGTTGTAGCCATAACACCAGAATGCCGGTCAGCAAAATCTATTAACTCAGAAGGCTCCATCATTTTTTCCGACATAAGCTTAGCGTGCCAATAAGATGCCCAGCCTTCATTCATTATCTTGGTCATAGCTTGGGGAGCAAAATAGTAAGCTTCCTCACGCACCATCGCTACCACGTCGGCCTGCCATTTTTTTAACGGCGCGTTTTCCATGATGAATGCCAAAACATCTTTCGCTGGTTCTTTAGGGAAACGAGCGGCTGCTTTTTCCTCTTCTTCTTTCAATTTTATTCGTTGTTGTTCAATAAAACTTTCAGGATTAATATAGCGCTCCATATATTCATGTTCATTAGGAATACGCTTTATGGTACCAGCAATACCTGGTGGTGTATTTTCGTCTTTTTTAACAGGGCGCTTGCGAACAATATAAGGAGAGTTGACATCAATAAGATTTTCTAAAGACAATACTCGATCGATAAATGATTCGACTTCGCTCACCCCATACCAGTTCATATAGCGGCGAACATTGGCCGCATGGTTAGCCATTTCATTGATCATTGAGCGGTTAGTATGAGAAAAGGAAAAGTTATTCTTAAAAAAATCATTGTGCCCCGTCACATGGCACATAACTAATTTTTGATCCACATTGGTATTGCTCTCGAGCAAATAGGCATAACAAGGATCATTGTTGATAACCATTTCATAAATTTTATTTAAACCATATTCCGAGCTCTTTTTGAGGCGCTCGTATTCCATTCCCCATTTCCAATGCGGATAGCGTACAGGAAAACCCATGTATGCAGCGACCATGTTGATTTCGTCATAATCAAGCATTTCATAAATAATATCAAAGCAATCAAGACCGTAGTCTTTTGCACATTTATCTACGTGCTTTTGCATTTCGCGAAGATCTGATGGCAGCGCTTTTGGCATCATTGCCCCTTTGATGGTGAATTATTTTCCCGTTGCTAAAAAATCCTTAATCGACTTATAAATTCCTTCCTTGTCTTTAATTTCAGACAAAATAAGTCTCTCGTGATTTTTTAGTTGCTCTTGTAAATCTTTAATGAATTGCCCTGATCCATAGGGCGATTCTACCTGCCCGTAACTAAACTGATTGACAAAGGGTAAAATACGTCGATGCAAAAGATTAACGCAAAGACGCGTATCATCGACCGACCAATTATCACCATCGGAAAAATGGAAAGGATAGATATTCCATTGATCGGACGGATAATCATCCCTCATGATATCAGCGCACAAACGATATGCGGAACTAATCATCGTACCACCAGATTCACGTGTGTGAAAAAAAGTATTACGATCCACTTCTTTTGCCATGGCATCGTGAATAATATAGCGACACTCTAGGCCATCATAATGTCGCCTCAACCACGTATCTATCCAAAAGCTTTCTATTCGAACAATCTCTTTTTGTTCATCGCCCATAGAACCCGATACATCCATCATATAGATGATAACCGCATTGGATTCTGGCCTTGTGGTGCGTTTAAAACTTCTAAAACGCATATCATCTTTGATTGGTATGATCACCGGATTGTCGGGGTCATAAATTCCCATAGAAATTTGTCTTTTAAGCGCATTTTTGAACGTACGCTTAAAATGCCGCAAAGCATTGGGTCCCGTGTTGTGAATGCCAGTGTATTTATAGGTTTCGCTCTGAAGCATGTTGTTGCCGCGCTTTTCAATGCGAGGAAGCCCTAACTCTTCGCCAAGCATATCAGCAAGTTCAGCAAGTGAAACTTCTACTTCAAGCGCATGCTCTGCACTGTCTTGCCCAGCTTTTTGATCGCCTGCGGCTTTTTCTTTACCACCATTGGCAAGACTTTCACCATTTTCTCCTTGCCCTTGCCCTACACCACCTTGTTGATCAGAAAAACGAAAATGCGGCAAATCAACACGAGATATCGGTACCGCAATTTTTTCGTTTCCCTGCTTGGAAATAAATTCTCCGCTTTTAATGTAATTTTTCAGATTTTTTTTAATCTTTCCTCGAATTACATCGTTAAAGCGAGCATGATCATTATGAATGCGCAGCCCCATGATACTGCTCCTAGTCTGCCCGCACGTCGCCTCGAGCAAAAATACTTGCTACGAAATTTAAAACGTCAGTGGCACTTTCTTCGTTGTATCCGTAGTTTTTAATCAACCTTTGTTTAACAATATCAATTTTTTCTTGTGTCTCACGATCAACCACATTGGACACCATAGTTGTCAGCTTGATCGTATCCTTTTGGTCTTCAAACAATTTGAGTTCAAGAGCTTTTTGCAAACGCTCGTTGGTCCGATAATCAAATTTTTTCCCATCGATGGCCAATGCACCGATGTAATTCATAATTTCTCTGCGGAAATCTTCTTTACGGCTGTCGGGAATATCAATTTTATCCTCTACAGAACGCATAAGTCTTTCATCTGGCTCTTCATCTTGGCCTGTGTACTTGTTCCTAACGCGCTCTTTTTGCGTATAGGCTTTTACGTTATCAACGTAATTGGCACACAATTTAGCGATAGCATCTTCATCGGCTGCAATAGCTCGTTGGACTTCATTTTTTACAACATCTTCATATTCTTGGCGTACAACCTGCAAAAGCTCCAAATATCGGCTGCGTTCATCTTCATTGGTAATCAATGAATGGGTTTTTAGGCCGGCCTCCAGCTCATTGAGCACAATAAATGGATTAATGCTGGTTTGACTCATATCGCTTACCAATGCATTAGAAATTTTATCTTGCACGTAGCGAGGAGAAATTCCATCCATTCCTTCTCGTGAAGCTTGCTTGCGCAACTCCTTAACACTGTCTTCGGTAAAACCAGCCAAACTCTTACCATCATAGAGCTTGAGTTTTTGTAAAAGCGTAAGATTATATCCCTTAGGAGGCTCTAGCCTCGTCAGCACGGCCCATAATGATGCCATAGAAACAGTATGCGGTGCGATATGTTTTCCTTTGATCATGACATTGTTGTAATCACGCTCATAGATACGCATCTCTTCTTTCATTTTTGTGATGTATGGAATGTCGATTTTTACCGTTCTATCCCGCAGCGCTTCCATATATTCGTTGGCCAGTAATTTTCTGTACTCCGCTTCGTTGGTATGACCAATGATCACTTCATCGATATCTGTTTGAGCAAATTTCTTGGGCTTAATCTTGTGTTCTTGCGTAGCTCCCAACAAGTCATATAAAAATGCTACATCAAGCTTAAGAATTTCAATAAACTCGATGATCCCTCGGTTTGCCACACAAAACTCACCGTCAAAATTAAAAACCCGTGGATCAGAATCTGAACCAAATTCGGCAATCTTTCGATAGTTAATATCACCAGTAAGTTCTGTTGAATCTTGGTTTTTTTCATCTTTTGGCTGAAAGGTACCAATACCAACGCGATCTTTTTCGCTCAAAAGCAATCTTCGCACGCGCACATGAGATAAAACCTGTGTGATATCGCCTTTATAATGCTCCATCAAAAGACGAAAAATATAACGGCTGGAGGGATTAAGATCGCCTTTGATTCTAATGGAATGATGATCACTGCCAAGCTTAAGTTCAGCAATGGCTTTTTCTCGCAGCTCAACAGGTAAAAGCTTTAAAGGCTCTTCATGCAATGGATCTTCAATAACATCTTGGCCTCCGCTGACATGGTGTAATTCCTTAGGAATATGCCACGAGAATGTAAAAAGGCGCCCCTCGGGAGTTTTTGAATAATGCTCGATGCCTTTTTTTAACAAGCGTGCAATGGTTGACTTGGCCGATCCTACTGGACCATGTAAAAGAATAACTCGTTTCTCTGTCCCATAGCCTAGTGATGCACTCTTAATAACATTTACCAAACGCATTAAAGGAATATCTAAGCCAAAAACAGCATCTTTTCCATTTTCGATGGGATCATCAAAAAAATTGTAATGAACTAAACGCTTTTTAGAGTCAATGTACTCTTTTTTTCCAAAAGCAATAATCATGTCATAAAGACGCTGGAAAGCTGTGCGAGTAACTTTTGGATCTTCTCTGATTATTTTTAGGTAGTCTTCAAATGAACCTTCCCAGTGTAAATTTTCATACTCTTTTTTGTTCTGCAAAGAGGCCAAAGTTGCCGTCAATGATTCTGAATGATTCACCTAAATCCCCCGATGCTTAATCTAGAAGGTCATAGCGAACTCAACCCCCAGACCAAAATTTAAGCTGCGCGTTTCATGCGCATTGGAAAGCCATGTTTCTTTACTCTCACCTTCCTGCAATCTCGATGCTTTATACATGTCTTCGACACCAAATGAGTGCTTTAGCCATGCATCAAAATACAGGTAAGACAAAAGTTTTACTTGTCCTCTTAAAGATAATAACCCACGACTTTTATCAAAATCAAAGAGTTCATTCATTTGATCAATTGTTGATGCTTGATAAGCCACATATATGCTCATTAATTCATGTATAGTTAAAGCGCTTATCCAATGAAATTTCCTTAAAGATTGCTGTGAACTATGATTTCTAAGTAAGTATCCATCTTCGAAACCAAGCTTTGTATTTATAATTCCATTAAGCCCGTATGCAATCTCCACCAAATAACCATAACGCCATGATGAATCTGTATCATCCAGCCCAACAAATTGTGCTTTTGAAATGGGTTGCGCCTTGTGTTGAGAATAAATTTGTCTATCCAGCAAATAATGGTCACCAAAATAATTTGGTTGAAAGTTTGCTGAAAAAAAGCGGCCTTCAGTGCGAAAATAAAGAATCGAATCTTTTTTATTTTGACTAAAGTAAAAAGCTAACTGATGACCAAGATTAAGCCCACACCCATAGGTGTTTTCGCCAAAGGGAGCATCGTGCCCTCTCAACTGGTTGAGAAATAAATGAGAATAAGAAAAGTAAGGAGTCAATGACATCCAAGCCAGAGGAAAGTAACTGCTTTTTAAGGTATTTGAAAAAGCTTGAGCGTTGCCTTCTTTGCGCATAAGCAAACGGCGCTCCTCATTCAGGACGAAAGCTCCTTCGTGTTGGCCTTGTGGGGCTAAAGGCATAAAAAAATCGCTCACATAACTTAAATCAACACTCATTTCCTTAATGAAAGAAACCAAAGGCAGGCTTGTGAGCGGTAAAAAACGCATATTGAAACCAAAAATATGAGGTTTTATCAGCGGACCCAGTACGGCATCAAAGCGAACTTTATTAATTTTTAAAAATCCGCTTAAAAACATATAATCCTGATCATATAAGCCATCGGTCACCATATCCTTCATCAACTCGCCTTGGGCCAAAGTGTAGGCGTTGCTGCGACTTAATTTCAAAGCATAAGTGTCATCTGACTTTAGTTCAAAGTGACGCAATAAGCGCTGTGCGTCATAAAAGCTACGAAAATCCTGATTACGAGGAGTAACAAATCTCAGCCCATCAACAAAACCCTTGTGGCGCATTTTTGCTAAGGTGCCAGAAATATTATCATAGATAGGAAATCGCAGTGGTACTCCCACACTTCCCTCTATTTTCCATAGTTTAAAATGACTTTGGGGAAATACATTGAGATGAAAAACACGAGCAATGACTTCGTTACCACTAAATACCGAAAGAGAGCGTTCACTTCGCTCTACATCCCGTAAGGAAAAAATATCATCAGAATTGCCTAGCACATTATTTGCAAGCTCATCTGAAAAACTATCCATTGATCCATTTTCGATCTCGAGAAAATCATCGTTAAAATCAGGATCAAACTCGAAGTTTTCATCAAAAATATCTTTATTTTGGGAAAACAAAGTACAGCTAACCAAAAAACTTAACAGCGCTATTTGTTTCAGCATAAGACACCCAACAAAATCAAATAACAAATCGAATTATAATTTTAAAAGTTTTAGGGATCTAGTTCTCACTTTAATAGGTACTTTTTTGTTTGAGCATCAAACTCGAAACGATGGAATTTTTTAAGCATAGCTTTAAGCTCTTCGATCGATTGTGGTGCATTTATGATCCAATTTTGCGCAAGTTCAAACGCATCGATACGTACAAACTCAGCAGAATTTTCTAAAAGTTTGGCTATGATAGCAAAAGCCTCTTCATCATCTAAATCCAGCAGGCTTTGGGCAATTTTCATCAATATAAAATCATCGTGTTCTTGCACACTTAATCGCTTTAAATGATCGAGCGCTGCATAATTTTTCATTTGTCCTTGCAAAGCCACAGCCCTTTCCCTCACCGATGCCGAATCCGAAAAAATAAGCTTAATGGTTTTTGGCATCAGTTGGCTTAGACTCATGCTTTCAATATCCATCAACGCTTGCTCAAGCTCGGCACTGGCAGATGAATCGAGCATTTTCTTTATCAGGGCAATATTTTCAGGGTGACTTGTGTCTAAAGAATGAGTTTCATCCTGCAACAAAATAGTTTGGCGAAATATTTTTGGCACAGACAACAATACAAGCAGCGTAACAAATATAAATGTGGCATGAAGCAGGCCCACGTTTCGTGTGGCAGAATGTATCAGCTCTTTGTAAATGGCGGTAAGAATCAAAAAAGTACCCAAGACCACAACAATCGTTGGACCTGAAGGCATGTCCATTATATAAGAAATACAAACACCAATAATGCTTGCAACCACTCCCGCAGCCCAACCAATTATAAGTCTTGTCTGATTTTTTTTGGCAAGCATAAGCCCTAAAACCGAAGGGATGATTAAAAAACCAAATACCAGCAGCACTCCCCCCATACCAACCGAACTGGTGACCACTACACCAAATGTGGCATAGAATAAAAAATCCCACAGCCGCGCTTGAGAGCCTGCACTTGCCCCAGAAGCATGTTCATTAGATAAAGCAAAAAATTGTTTTCTAAAAATCCAGTGGATTAATCCAATACAAGCATAAAGCGCTGCTGTAGAAATAACTTCGCGCGGCGTTACCCATAAAATACTTCCAGCCAACATCTGTCGAACTTCATCTGCTCCATGAGGCAAATTAGCTGTCAATAAGACTGTCATAGAAAGCGCTGCAGCATAGACTATACCGATGATGGCTTCATGGGGAATAGCATTATTGCGCGGGCGCGTAAGTGAAACGAGTGCAGCACCTACCAGAGTAAATGAAACCGAAACAAGCTTTACAGCCATGGCATTGTTATCGAAGCTTAATCCTATGAATACACCATACACTGCCCCCAAAGCTGCTATCTGTGCGAGCGCCAGATCAACAAATATCACTTTTCTGGCAATGACATGAATGCCCAAGTATGCATGTATGCCCACCAAAATAAAACAGGCCAATAAAGGCCACATCATATGCAAAACCATGTCAGACATTTATTCACCTATTGAATATGCACAGCGTTAGGCAGAGCTTGCATTGCCCCTCTAAATTTCACCAAAGATTGAATTATACGATCCATCATGGCGATATAACTCTCGCCTTTAGAGCAATCCACCTGAATAAAAATTTTGCTTCCCCCAATGGACTTAGCAATATTTTCAAGCAGCTTAGAATTTCCGGCATAATAAGTTGCGGCGACAATATGTTTCAAATGATTCTCTTTGGATTTTTTTATGAGTTCATTTTGATAGCGAGCGCTAGGAGCGACACCTGACTTTTCTTCAACGTGCCCTACAATATTGAGACCAAAATCATGTGCTAAATAAGAAAGCTCGCTGTGATAGGTAAGAAATTTATAATCGATACTCTGTGCACTCTTGAGCCACCCACCAGGCTGCTTCTTATTTTTGACCAAATATGCCTTTAGTCTGTTGCCCTGTTGCAAGCGCCACAAAAAATCTACATTTCCCGAGGCCTTAACCAGCTCTTCCCCAAACATTGCTTTACTCAATAGTAGCTTGAACTCAATATAATTCTTTTCGTATTGTGGCGCATGCTGAGCATCAGCTTTTGAAAATGCATTTTTGATATTTTCGGCCACTTTTAGAACGGCTACTGGGCTTAACCAAATGTGAGGGTTCCCCTGCGGGTGAATATCTCCCGCAGCCCCTCTATCAAGGCTTTTAGGAGCTTCAAGCACATAGACTCCATCAGAAACACTAACAAGCCTTTCTCCTGAAATAAGTTTTTTATTGCTCGATGAGTTGATAACTAAAGGCACCCAAAGCTCTAAGCTACGCCCCACCTGTAAAAAAACATCAGCCTCGCTTACCCACTTTTTAAAAGTCGGCTTGGCTTTAACAAAGTGTGGATCTTCTGAGGCAAGTGACAGAGCATTAATTTCTATAAGATCTTTACCTATGGCTGAAGCAACAGATGCAAGTGCTGATATGGTGGTCACAACTTTAAGTTTTGGTTTCACCACCACAACTTTTTTTTCATTATCGCTTTTGGGGTTTGCAGTTTTTACAACACCAGTATGAGCACCCGCGTGAACAACAAAACACAAGCAAGTCAGCACTGAGATAATTTTTTTCATAGCTACCACTCCACCGATTAACGATTGGCAAAATATGGCTCAACCGGATGGCTGCCCAAAATAAAATTAAACGACAATAAAAAGCGATGATCCCCATCTAAGGAATTCAAACGAGGCATTACATGCTCATAACCTAAGCGCACGCGCATAAATTCGGTGGTATAAACTCCGGTATAAATACCGATAGCATGTTGCATCTCACTAAAATCATCTTTGTGAGGAGCAATATCGTAGCGCATTCCAAAGAAACTCGAGCCCAACATTTTTACCTGTGCCCATGTAAAATTCCCTAAAGGCCAGCCTTTATCCGTCTCTTTATTAGCCATGTAAAATTCGCTACCGAAAAGAAAAACTGGATTTTGCCCATGACCAGTGGGGAGATAGCTATAATGAAAATCCGCTCCACTCAGCCAAAATGTACCGCTCTCATATTTTCCCTTGCGGCCTACAAGGGAACTGATTCCTAGATCAATAAAATGAGCGTCATTTAATTCTTGATGCCACCACAGATGCCCAATGCCGCTTGGTACTTCTTGTGCACCTTTATCTTGCATAGGCAGCCTGCTACCCGTGATACCTTCCAAAAACCAAGTCAGCGCACTCTTTGATGAAGGTACCCACGAAGAATTAAATGAAAGTCCCTGAGATGCATATCCCTCTTCGCCCAAAAAGACTTGTAGGGCCAAAGGATAAGAAATATGCGGAATATTGTGCAAATGAATACGATTCATGCGCCCAATGGCAGTTCTAAATTTTCCAAGCCGCGATTCAATTCCCAAGGGTGCATAGTCGAGCACAGGCCATTTTTTCAGACGCACAAAAGCCTCTTCAACATCGATTTCGAAATGTTTAAGCCCGTGTTGCTCGATGGCCACTACCACCAAAGCATCGGCCCAAGGGTCTATTGCACCTCGAAATTCAAATTCCAGTTCGCGAACATTGACACCATTTTGAAAATCATGGCTATGGCTATGATCATGGCTGTCTTTAGCATGACCATTTTTTGGCTCTTCGGGCACCCCAATTCCATATTGCCCAACAATATCGCCAATCACTGATATGCTCGGATTAAAAGCACTTGCCCTTTCTTGCTGAGCTAAAATTTTGGTTTGAGCAAGTTCAGATTTGATCGTCTCTAACTGAGCTTCCATTTCAAATATTTTTTCATCAAAGTGGCTGGTTTCAGCCCACAAAAACGGCGATAGCAAAGCCAGCAAACAGCTTATCAACACGCTACAGTTTAGAAACATAATCGCTCTCCCCAAATTTCTCACATACCTTTCATAATCGTTAAAATTTTATTGTCTATTTGGGTAATAGGCTTTACGGCCCTATCTTCGATCTACAAAGGACCATTCTCCCCTTCAAGAACTTGCTCATGATCTCAATCAACAGACAGAATCTTAGCTCAATTATTTTTACACATGAATCACAGGCACAAAAACCATAATCACTCATATTACAAGTGAACGCATTGACACTTATAAATCATATAAATACAAAAATTAAATCCCATTAAAAGGAAATAAAAATGTTTAAAATCTACCAAATGACTATTATCGTTTTCCTATTTCTTTTGACGGCTTGCGCAACTGATAAGAAATCCACGTCTGAAGTTTTTAATATACCGGCTCATCCATCTCAAAATTATAAAGTCTTCCATATTACTCAAGAAGCTTCTCTACAGCACTTTAGCCCCATTATTGGTCTCTATTTTTTTAAAGACAATAAAGCCTTGAGCACGCAACAAGAAGTGCTCGAAGCCTTGGCACAAAAAGATGACTGGTCGCTTTTGGCGATGAGGGAATTCGCACAAATTTCGCAGCACTTCTTTTCTTCTCGTGGTTTCCATCTGATTGGCTCTGGAAGACATAATAATCAAAAAGATCCTTACTACTGGCAACTTGTCACTCGAGCAGGAGATAATTTTAAAGAGCCAGAAATTCGTTTTGAGCAGCCTTACTCAGAAGACAGGGCAAAAACTTTTGTCGATGAGTTAAAAAACTGCGATAACAAGCCAAGCAGCTTTACGTGGTCGTGCGAGGCATCCAAACTTAAATCATTTATCGATGATGGGCACGGTATCCGCAGAGTGGTTGCTGTTCGAGGAAACTATATCAACTTCACAGATTTTGCTGTTCGTGCTAATCAAGCCGAAATCAGTGACTTTTTTGGCAGCATCCTAAAAAATGTGCGTTATGTAGAAAGGAATTTTCATAAGGAAGTTTTTATCTCTAATAAAAGTGGCTTTGGGCAACTTACTCCTCATTTGTATTTTTTGATTTGGTCCCAAGAACTTTAATTGAGAGACGGACACTTGAATTCAAGCGATATATTTTGAGTTCTTGTCATAAAGCACTCGTGTATTAAGAGGGCCCCCAGCAAATGTTGTTTTTGACACTGCCAGCACGGGCCTTTTTTTTCTTACCCGAGACATAATCCTGCTAAGAGCGACAGCACACTTTTAGTTCATTAATAAAACCATCTGTTGCCTCACAATCAAAGCGTCTTCATCCCAAAAATGATCCTCTAATATTTTTTCTTGGCCCGACATAATTACAAAAGCACTATTTTGTAATTCCTTTACAACAACGCCTTGATAAAAAAGTTCCTTCTTAACACTCACCAGGATAAAATCTTTTTCAATATTATTGTGAAATTCCGGCGATGCCTGAATAGAAATTTTTATTTTATAATTCTCACAGTGGTTTAAGCATAAAGGCCATTCATCAATCCAGTAGCTTTGCCTAACCTCTTCTTCTTTAACAGAAATAGTTGTTTTAAACACTTCATCATAGCTAGCAAGATCCATGACATCTCTTACTTTTATCTCTAAGTTGCTGCCTAAAGCTGTCAAAGCCCAAAAACATATCAATAAACTGCCTAATAATTTTTTCATGCTTGCTCCTCTTCTAAAACAGATAAGAGCTCTAGCGTGGGACAAAACATTTTGGTGCATAAAATTTTTTGACAGAAATTTATTCAAGATCCTTCGGATAGCAAATGGATGTAAGATAGAAGTTCCAAAGCAAGTTGGGGATCTTTTTGGCGAACAAACCACGAAGAGATATGCAATTCCCCACATCACGCTGGTGAGTGGAGCACTACTGGATAATTTGTTTTAGGGGCTTTTCGCTCAATCAAGCTCTTTTTGCTTCTTGATCGACATGATGTTGAGCTCAGCTAACTGGGCGGGTTCAACCTCTGAAGGAGCTTTAGTCAGCAAATCAGTTCCTTTTTGACTCTTAGGGTAAGCGATTACATCACGAATAGAGCGTGAGTTAGTTAAAAGCATACACAATCGATCTAAACCAAAAGCAATACCGCCGTGAGGTGGCGGACCATAACGCATTGCATCCAACAAAAACCCAAATTTTTCTTCTTGTTCGGCTTGAGAGATATTGAGCGCATCAAAAACTTGCGACTGAATTTTCTCATCATGAATACGAATTGAACCGCCACCGATTTCGTTGCCATTGATTACCAAATCATAGGCCCTGGCATAGCACGATCCAGGATCGCTTTTTAATTTTTCCATATCATCTAACTTGGGCGCCGTAAAAGGATGGTGACTTGCTACATATCTGTCATTTTCAACGTCATGCTCAAAGAGAGGGAAATCTGTAACCCACAAAATATCCCACTGCTTGACTTCAGCTCCTTCTTGCTCGATCAATCCAAATTTCTTAGCTAAATGAAGCCTTAGCCCAGAAAGCACCGTATGACAGACTTTTGCTCTTCCCATCTGGAAAAGAATCAAATCTCCATCACTAGCCTTTAGTTCTTGATTAATTGCTTTGATAGCCTCAGGATTAATATTTTTGGCAAATGGAGATTGTGTCCAACTGCTTCCCTGCTCAGCGACTTTGGCACGACCGAGTCCCCTCCCACCTAGGCTTTTCACTTTTTCTTCCAGCTTATCTAACTCAGCGCGCGACAACGTATGTTGTTTGGGAATAAGCATAGCTTTAATCATGCCTTGAGCTTTAATTGTAGCCTCAAAGAGTGGCACACCCGCGCCATCAAATTTGTTGATGAGCCCGCTTAGATCATGATGCTCAAGCCCAAAACGAGTATCAGGTTTATCAGAGCCATATCGCGCCATAGCCTCATCGTAGCTCATTCGCTTAAAGGGCGTTTTTAAATCAATTTTCAAAGTGGCCTTAAAAATATCCTTCATTAAGCCTTCGGCGTAACCCAAAACCATTTCTTCGGTGGCAAAGCTCATCTCCACATCGATCTGGGTAAACTCAGGCTGCCTATCACCTCTAAGATCTTCGTCGCGAAAACATTTAACAATTTGAAAATATCGGTCGAATCCAGCCATCATAAACATTTGTTTAAAAAGCTGAGGACTTTCTGCGAGTGCAAAAAAACTTCCCGGAACAAAACGGCTGGGCACCAAAAAATTTCTTGCGCCACCTGGCGTATAGCGCACAAGAGTTGGAGTTTCTATCTCCAAAAAATTATTGGCATCAAAATATTTTCTGCATGCTTGCATGATGCGATGCCTTATAAAAAAATTCTTTTGCACTGAAGGTCTGCGCAAATCAAGCACTCGGTGGGCAAGGCGTTTATCCTCGTGAGTATCGATTTTATCTTCGATTAAAAACGGCGGCACTTCACTTTTGGAAAAAATTTCTAAAACTTTGACATCAACTTCAATAGCACCAGTAGGAAGGCGATCATTATAGGCTCCGCCATTTTCTTTTCTATCTTCGACAATGCCCTTAATGCCGATACACCATTCGCTGCGCAATTGATGAGCAAGCTGATGGAGCGCTTCATCGGTCTCTGGCTTAAAAACTATTTGCGTAATTCCGTAGCGATCGCGCAAGTCCAAAAAACGTCGTCCTCCGTGGTCACGCAAACTTTGCACCCAACCCATTAAAATAACTTCATTATTGACATCGCCTATTCTCAATTCATTACAGGTGTGGCTTCGTTGGGCACTAAGAAGTGGTGTTGACATGACTCATCCTTACACAAGAGCTCTATTACTAAAGCCTATAATACTGCACAGGATTGCCTGCTTTGACAATGGTGGTGGGTGCATCAATCAGACAAAGCGCGTTGCTTTTTGCCAGGGTAAAAATTTGATGGGATTGCTGATTCTTTAAGAGTCTGAGTTTATGGTCATTGTCCACCTGGGCTCTCAAAAACATCGTCCAACCGGGATTTTTTTCAACTTCACTGCCAGCCAAAACACCCCATCTTAAGTCAGAAAGATCAGCGCCCAGTGTTACCCCTAATAGATGCTGCACAAAAATCCTAAAACCTACAAAAACTGCCACAGGATTACCAGGCAAACCAAATATGCGCGTGTGTTCTTTTGAGCCGAAGTAGAGCGGTTTTCCTGGACGCCAGGCTCCTTGCCAAAAAACTTGCCGTACTCCCACTTCATCCAGAGCAGGTCGAACATAATCATGACTCCCCTGCGACATACCGCCGGTGATAAGCAAGAGATCCGCATCAAGAGATTGTTCAACGATTTTTTTTATAAGCTTTTGATCATCTGCGACTTTGATAATGGTGACATCTTTGAACCCTAACGTTTCACATTGGGCTTTGAGCATAGGCCCTACCAAAAAATATACTTGCCCAAATTTCAAAGGGGCTGGTGCTTCGACCAACTCATCACCGGTGGAAATTATTTTTATTTTTGGCGAGCAAAAAACTTTGATTTGATCTACCCCCAACCCCAACAATAGACCTATGAGCGCCGCATCGATACGCGATCCTTTTTTTGCTATCAAAGAGCCCTGCTCAATATCGCCTCCACTCTTTCTTAGGTGATCGCCACAAAAAAATTCATTAACAAAAATTACTCTATCGCCTTCAATACGGGTGTGCTCTTTCATAACAACAGTGTCTGCTCCTTCAGGCACAGGAGCTCCCGTCATGATCGACACACAGGTGTTAGCAATTAATTTTCTTTGCCTCTGTGGGCGTGCGAAAATTGTTGTATCAACTTTTAAAGAATTATTTTTTTTTACATCGGCAAAACAAAAAGCAAATCCATCCACTGCTGAATTATCAAAGGGTGGTAAATTTATTGGCGCAAAAATATCTACCGATAAAAATTTCCCCAAAGCATCTTTAATACACAGCTCCTCGCTTTTAAGCTGCAATGGGTTTAGAGAAATCAATTCCATGGCATTTTTAAAATGAATCATAATGCACTATCACTAAGTCTCAGTGGACTACAGACGCTGCAGTTAGGATCTTTTTTGAGTTCGAATTCATCAAACGAAGACCTATGCCAAATAATCAGACGATTATTTATTTTTTGAGTGCCTAAAAGAGCAAGTCCCTCTTCAGCTGCACGGGCGGCAATCATTGAGCACGTGTGAGTAAATACACCGCTGTCACTACAATTTACAGCAATACTTTTCCTACGAAAGCACGAAAAACATGCTGATAATCGGTGAGAACTAATCACACTCACCTCTCCTTCTGCTTGGTAAACGCTGCTTGATATAAAGGGAATTTGATAACGCCAGCATGCTTTAGCGAGCATAATTTTTGTTTTCATGCAGTCAGTGGCATCAAACACTGCATCATAATTTTTTACAAGTGAAATGTTTTTACTACTGAGCTTACAATCATGTTCCTGCACGTGAAGATTCAAAAAACGCTCTCGCAAAAAATCACCAAGGACAAAAACCTTTTTAGCACCAATATTTGCTCTGCTAAAACAATACTGGCGCCATAGATTGCTTTCGCTCACCACGTCGTGATCCATTACCGTTATGTGAGCAATGCCAAGCGAACTTAAATTTATCGCCAAAGGGCAGCCTAGGCCACCTGCTCCGATCAAAAGTATTTTTTTTGAGGCTAAACTTTTAACTTCAATTTTTTGTCCAAGCAGCGCTTTTTTAACTGGCTCGGCGCCACGATCATTCTCACTGCACTGGCATAAGCCCTGATCCCAAGACTTGGATCCGTCGTCATAATATTCGCATTTCCAAATGGGCACCGATTTTTTCAACTCATTCATAATAAAACGAGCAGCCATAAAAGCAGGTTCACGGTGGACAGCCCGTACATTGACGACGACAGCAGCATCACCCACCAGCACAACCCCTACTCTATGCACAGCATCGATGGAAAGCAGCGCAAATTTTTTATGGGCTCTCTCTTCGATACAAGCAAATTCTTGAACAGCTAATTGTGGATGAGCTTCGTAATCAAGGTGGCTGACATTTTTTTGATGATTTTTGCAGCGCACCCTTCCCAAAAAGACTACGTGGGCACCAGCACGTTCATCTCCTAACAGATTGTTTAAGCGCATCATTTCTTCATTTGAATGAGCAAATTGCAGGGGCATTGTCAGATCCCTCAAAGAAGAGCAAACTAACTCACAAAAATTATTTGACTAGATAGTAAAAAACTCGTGGCTCACTTTGTATTAAAAAATCAACAGTCTGTAACTATTCGTAGCATCATTCGCGATGATGCATTAGAGCGACATAAATTTTTTTGTAAGCTTTCCCTCGCTCAGATTGGTATGCTTCACTCTATCGATGAGATCGATGAAGATCCTCAAGAAAGTTTAGAGCACATAGATGATTTTATTAGCAATAAACGAGGTTTGTGGCTAATAGCTCTTGACCAAGAGCATAAAATTATTGGGGAAATCGATATCACCATCAAATCCTTCCGCCGAGTAAGGCATATTGGATCACTCACCATGGGAGTGTGCCCCTCAATACAGGGACAAGGATTAGGCTCGCTTCTCATGCAAGAAGCCCTTCGATGGGCTAAGGCTCAAGGGCTCAGCAGAGTAGAGCTTTCAGTCTTTGCCTCTAACATCAAAGCGCAAAATCTTTATAAAAAACACGGCTTTACACAAGAAGGTTTACGAAAAAACTACCTAAATCATGGCGATAATCAGTTTGAAGATGATATTTTATTAGCAAGATTAATTTAAAATATTAGCACCAAGTAATTGCTGATTTTTTACCCCATAATAATTACATAACTACTGTTATTAAATATTTTTATGGGAATTTGCTATGTTAGCTCAGTTCAAAATTTATTCGCTCATAGCTCTTTTAGCTTTTGTATTCCTCAGTGCGTGCAATGATCTTATTCGTCCTGATCAACTGCAGGCGCCGAAAGATATACTGCAAGATTCTTTCCCTCAGGCGCCAAAAACAGAATGTTTGAGCGACCCAAATTGTCAGGATATAATTAAAGACTACGCGAAAATAAGTATTGGTGATTCTGCACCGGATGGCACAAAAGTAATAAAAGCAACCGATGCTGCAGAAATTCATACTCTTTTAGCCCAAGCCAACAAAAAGATTTTTATAAGATTGCCAGAATCAATTAATAAACAAGAACATGTTTTTAAGAGCATATTAGCAGCATCACTAAGAATGCAAAATGATCCCACTGTTAAGGGGGAAATAAAATTTATTAAACTTAAAAGTTTAAATTTTGCACGGAAAAGATTCGCATTTAATCCATCGCAAATCAAAGTTTATTACCTGAGTATGGCTAAAAAGATCAACGGCTTTTTTAAGGCTGGCCAGACAGCTGTGCTTGATCTTGATGAACTGCCTGATGAAATAAATAAAAAAGATTTTTTAGCTGAATTGAGCACCCCAAATCTTGTAGTGCTGTCCAAACAAAATTTTAGTGCGCTTAAACTATTTGATGATGATTCCAAATCAAATCAATTTTTTCCGCAGGGACTCACAGCAAATCAAACCTACGTGCTCATGCAAAAAGAATTTGCCAACAGCGTTAACCAAAACATTAAAGACGATGCCGAAAATCTTGCTTTAGAAAACTCTAAAATAATGCAAGCAATGAAACCCAAAAGCAGTTTAGGCTTGGTGGCATCATTCTTTAAAAAAATAAGCTCCTTACTAAAGAACCCTACTGCATCTGGCAATGTTACACGCGAGCTTACGAACCTGTTAAGTACAAGCCCCGATTTTACCGGAAGTTTAGGTTTTGAAAACTATAGCCTTCAACAGCTTCAAGAAAAAGTTGATGCAAACAAAGATGCATTTAGGGGGGCATTTGCTAGCCTTGCCCAAGCCCAAAGCACGCTCGATGATATCCGCAATAAAGATTTGCCGGCAATCAAAAACGAGACGGATAAGATTAAAACTCTGAGCGATCAAAGCCTACTAATAAAAACTCAAACCGATAAAATTCAATCCATCAAAGATGACACCACTGCCCTGACTTCAACTCAAGTGCCTCAAGTTATTTCGGATATTTCTGGCATAAAAAATGATATTAAAACTGCGCAAACTGCCATCAATAGCCATACAACTAAAGCGATTAATGGAATCGACATGGCAGCATTAGGATCAAATATTAAAGATGCTATCACTCAATCAAGCAATGCACTGCAGAGCGCATTAAGCGCATTGGGCACATTTGATAGTGGAAGTATTACTGATGCTATTAATAATCTAAAAACAAAAGTTGGCTCTGGAGCTTCTACAAGTACTGTTGAACTCAAATCACTGCAAGATGCTATCAATGAAATCAAAAACAAAACCGATACACTGCCTAATGACATAGCAACAAAGCTTGATGCTCTTGCTAGTGAACTTAGTAAAGCAACAACAGGCTCTGGAGCTCCTGTAAGTGCTGCTGAACTCACATCATTGCAAACTGCTATCAATCAACATACGACTGATGAAATAAATAAACTTGGTATTGCTGATATTAAAACTGCTGCCGAAGCCGCTAAAACTGCTGCTGAAGGAATTTCAACCAATCTCGCTAAGTTTGATTTTGAAGCTTTGCAAAAAGCTATTAATGACATTGTAACTAAGGCAACTGGAATCAGTAGTCTCGATACAACTGAACTTACCAAGCTTATTTCAGATACAACTAATAATTTGAAAAAGATTCCAGACACCGATGCACTTAACAAGGCTATCACTGAGGCAATGACAAATATCAAAGGGATTAAGATCGATCCTACTGATATCAATAATGCTATAAAAACTGCGGCAGATAATTTCGCTAAACTTGCTGTGCCTGATACCACAGAGCTCACAAAAGCTATCACTGAGGCAATGACAAATATCAAAGGGATTAAGATCGATCCTACTGATATCAATAATGCTATAAAAACTGCGGCAGATAATTTCGCTAAACTTGCTGTGCCTGATACCACAGAGCTCACAAAAGCTATCACTGAGGCAATGACAAATATCAAAGGGATTAAGATCGATCCTACTGATATCAATAATGCTATAAAAACTGCGGCAGATAATTTCGCTAAACTTGCTGTGCCTGATACCACAGAGCTCACAAAAGCTATCACTGAGGCAATGACAAATATCAAAGGGATTAAGATCGATCCTACTGACATCAATAATGCTATAAAAACTGCGGCAGATAATTTCGCTAAACTTGCTGTGCCTGATACCACAGAGCTCACAAAAGCTATCACTGAGGCAATGACAAATATCAAAGGGATTAAGATCGATCCTACTGACATCAATAATGCTATAAAAACTGCGGCAGATAATTTCGCTAAACTTGCTGTGCCTGATACCACAGAGCTCACAAAAGCTATCACTGAGGCAATGACAAATATCAAAGGGATTAAGATCGATCCTACTGATATCAATAATGCTATAAAAACTGCGGCAGATAATTTCGCTAAACTTGCTGTGCCTGATACCACAGAGCTCACAAAAGCTATCACTGAGGCAATGACAAATATCAAAGGGATTAAGATCGATCCTACTGATATCAATAATGCTATAAAAACTGCGGCAGATAATTTCGCTAAACTTGCTGTGCCTGATACCACAGAGCTCACAAAAGCTATCACTGAGGCAATGACAAATATCAAAGGGATTAAAATCGATCCTACTGACATCAATAATGCTATAAAAACTGCGGCGGATAATTTCACCAAACTTGCTGTCCCCAATACCGACGAACTCACAAAAGCTATCACTGCTGCAACCAAGGCCCTAAAAGGCATCGATCCAGCTCCGCTTAAAGCTGCCATTGCTCAAGCGGTAACAGATGCTGTAGGAAATAAGATCGATACCCAAAACAAAAGCATTAGTGAAATCAAAACTCAGACCGATGAGATAAAAAATATTAAAAGCAAAACTGATAAAATTCCCGATAACTTTTTTGATGGCAACGAAAACGGAGTTCGAGCTGATACCAAGAAGGACTCAACGGATTTGTTGCGAAAACTCGCCACCTACATTGAAGGTATAAACTTTACTCAACAAAAATTTCACACTGCTTTGACCCAAATAGCGTTAACTGTAAAAAGGGGAAAGCTGACTCCTGATGATATGCTAAAATTGCAAATTGCCAGTCAAGCGGCATTAAAACAATGGTTAGAAAATCCAGACATTTCCCAGATAAAGCTTGCAGCAAGTAAACTTTTCGAAGGTTATAATAAAACTATAGAGGATGATATCAAAGCTGACACCATATTTATTGCAAATGTCGTTAACAGCTTACCCAAGCTCGACTCTATTTCACGCGCTCCAAGGCAAATTGCTCCAAGCTTTGTTAGCAATGCGCAGCTGATCGATTTCGTGAGTGATAATTTTGATACTTTGGAGACTGTGTTAAACAACGCTGATGAATATTCTGGTGACGATTGGCAAAGCAATCAAGAAACACAAGCTTTCTATCTATTCATACAAGAGCTTGATTTATTGAGAAAAAATTTTGAAAGCTTGATGGATAATCAAGACCTGTATTGAAATAGTTTTTTTATAATATTATGAGCGATGGAAGTGGCGATGAAATTTTATGAAGAAATAAATAAAAATATAAAACTAATGGCCTATTTATTAGTTTTTGGAATTTTAACTATGTCAGATAAGTTACTGTTTTTTATAGCAAGTTTTAATCTTATTTTTATTATGAGTGCCTGTCAGGGTGAGATTGATGCAAAGCATTTGCCCACACCTGAAGGCGTACTGACAGAGCCAAGTGTAGATGCCACCACACAACTTCTTAAGGATTATGCCCAAATAGAGCTTAATGACAGCATTCCTGGGGGCCCAAGTATAAACATCGCCACCGATGCTCAAGAACTTGAAAAACTATTAACTATTCCATCAAAAAATATTTTTATTTCGCTGCCAGAATCAAAGCATGAAAAGCGACAGCTCAACCATAGTATCGAAGCGGCTTTTATGCGTCTTCAACGTCCAACAGCTAAAAACAAACAGAAATTACATTTTGTAAATTTAGAAAAGCTTTATAAAATTGACAATCTCTTTCATCTTTCGCCAAAAAAGCAACAAAAATATTACATAAATACTGCAGAAAAATTTAATAAAAATTTCAGCCAAAATGATTTAGTAGTTGTTGATATTGATAATCTTCCTGAATCTGTAGATTATGTAGAATTTGTGCAAAAATTTACTGGGCCCAAGCTTATTGTGCTTTCAAGCAAAGCGAAAAAATTTATTTCATTCCCTAGCAGCGAAACAAAAGATAAACTCTTCTTTCCTAGGGGATTAACAGGCAAGCATATTTTTTATTTGATACAAAAACATTTTTCTCAGGCCCAAAACCAGACAATTAAGAAAAACGCAACTCAACTGGCCTTGATGTGCTCGCAAATTTTCACTGCCCTTTACCCAAAAAGCGATTTAGAAATGTTGGATTTGTTTTTCAAAAAGATTGAAGGCCTGCTTGATTCAGCTCATAGCGGTGTTAATTACCACGATGCTCTAAAAGCCAGAGCAGCTGATACATTGCAAGCAAATATTTCCTTTATCGACTCTTTGGAACTTAGCAAACTTGGCCTTGATGCTATTCAGAAACGTGTTGATATTGACCCACAAGCTTTTTCGCAAGCAACAGCGGCTTTTGATGCTCGATTAAAGCAAAATGAGAAAAAAACACGAGATCAGTTTTTTTTAGCACGTAATCTAAAGCTTATTATTGAAAGAATTATCCAACGTTCTGAAGGTATCGGTGATAATGCAAATCTATCCGATAACCACTTGCAGCGAATCGATAATGCTGTGAGCGAAGCTATGAAAGCTTTTATGCTCGGAGGAAACGGTAAACTTGTAGCACTAAAAGCGAGCGAAGGTTTTGCTCGCTCGCTTAGTTTAATTTCTCTGGCCGCAAATGGGGCTACCGTCACAGCCATCAGAAACTCAAAAAAACTTATTGACCTGATTAACGAGCTCAATAATTAAGAGATTGTTTTGAAAATAGTTTTTTGACAACCTTCGAAACTATTTTGACCACTATCACATGTCATCACCTCTGTCCGCTATCATCCCCGCGCCAGGCGGGGATGACACGTGATCTGGTTCAAAAAGGGATGACAACGTAATAATAGGCATAACGGATCTCTCTTGAAATCAAAAACTCATCTCGATCTCTTGCCCAGGCGTTGTGTATGTCACCAAAGTATTTTCATATTTTGGTGGAGAAAGCCCCTCGCGAGTAAGGCCAGGTCCTTTGCCTTGGTTTTTATTATTGCTAAAAATATATGGTTCAGTTGGAATACCAAAAAGTCTGTTTACTTTTCCATTGTTGCTTTTATCGAAGTGAGCAAAAAAAGCATACTGTTTACCAATCTCTAGCCCACCAATTTTAAAAATCATCTCACCATTAGGCGCTTCTTTGGCCCAATAAGAAGACGAACGAAAAGGCTTCATATTCTCTTTTCCATAATTTTCAGGACCATCCCAAAGCACCACGCGAATGCGTCCCTTTTCGTTCTTTCTGATCTTAAAATTTTTCACTCGCACCATCACATAGTGCTCTTTGGAATGCGTCTGGCTTTGGTTTTCTATCACATGAAGCACTTTCCCCTGCTTGTCGCGCACAGCTTGGCCTAACAATTTTTCTAACTCAAATTTAAAAGCCTCAGCAGCATTCATAGATGTATTAGAATTTTTAGAAGTAGTTTGAGTGTTTGTTGTAGCCACAGTTTGAGATTGGGTAGAGGAAGCTTTTTTGGGAACCTCTAGCTTTTGAAGTTGGGCATCATTGGTATTTTGAGCGTTAACAAAAAAACCTGCCAATCCAATTACTGCTATCAATATTTTTTCTTTTAAACTCATCAGATATCCTTTTTTCATCCAATCATCCACCCGAGACAGGAGGAATAAAAATAATACTGTCTCCATCGTGTATCGCACATCGCGCATCGACCAATGCGTTATTTTTGGCAAAACGCACGGCGGTATCATTGAGAGAAAGATTATAGATACGCGAGATTTCACTAAATAATTCTGCCACATTTGATGCTTGACTATGAAACTCCATGCTAGAGCACCCCATGCTCTCTCTTAGGCTTGCATAAAAGTTAAGCCTAAGCTTTTTTTTAGAATCGTCTGATTCAATCTCATGTGGAAAATTAATATTTTTTAGCCAAGAAAAATCTTGAGGAGCAATACGCTTTACGTCGAGACACGATAGAATCTTTCTGGGGCAATTTTTCTTCTGACTCCACATTTTTAGCAGATGTGGAAAAATGGCAGGTTCATAGATACCACATAATGGCTCAATGTTTTCTTGTTGATTAACAAACACCGTCGCCAAATGCTCTAAAGAGCGCCTGGAAAGTAAAAACTGAACAGCATTCTCGTTAAATTTAGGCATATCGCAAGCCAACACAAAAAATGCATTATTTGGCATGGCATAAAAGGCCGAAATTATTCCTCCCAAGGGACCGCATGGCTTTACAAAAATATCCTCTATTAAGCGCTCATTATCGACATCTATCGGCTTAGTTAATAAAGGCGAAGTGGAAAAAAACACTTCATCACATACCAATGATAAAATTTCTTCACATCTTTTCCATTGTGGAAGGCCGCTATAATTTATCCAGGCTTTTGGCTCTTTCATACGCGAACTCTTACCGCCTCCTAAAACAAGCCCCTTAAGTTTTGGCAGTGTAGTCATGCTTTCCTCCCGTCTTTTTAACAACATGGATGTCCTCTATGACTATTTCCGAAGAAATGGATTTACACATGTCAAAGATAGTGAGCGCTGCAACACTCACCCCTGTGAGGGCTTCCATTTCCACACCGGTATTGGCCTGTGTTTTTACGAAACAATTAATTTCAATGACACAATCTTTTAAAGAAATATCAAACTTAATGCTGCTCAAACTGATGTTATGACATAAGGGAATAAGCTGAGCCGTATTTTTTACGGCCATGGTGCCAGCCAAAATGGCGGTCTGAAAAACCGGACCTTTTTGATTAACCTGAGAACTTTTGGACAATTGCTCTCTAAGCTTAGCAGGAATTTTTACACGCCCACGTGCTTGAGCTTGACGTAGAGTCGTTCTTTTATTGCTGATATCGACCATTCCTGCTTGATCGTCGACAATATGGGAGAATATGTTTTCATTCATTTCTCCCAACTAGCTAAAAAAATTAAAGTGTAAAACCCAAGGTTGCTTGTAAGACTGGAGAAAAGCCGGCAAAAAGTCGCGGCATCTTGGCGATAGGATTAGTGTGATAGGTCCACTCTTCACCTACTTCAAAACCAAAAGCAAAAAAATCTTTCACCCACGTATAACCCAATGTAAGCGTATGGGTAAAAATAAGCCCATCCCTTATTCCCTCTGCCCCAAAGGCATCAAGTCTTTCCATGCCAATCAATGCTGTAGTTTTGATAAAAAATGCATCATTCATGGATTCTCCAAAAGGAAAATATTTAACTCCAGCTCCCCCTGAAAAATGAATTTGTGAATAATCAAAATTCCATCCTGGTTTAATAACGGCATCGGGGCGATACCAGTACTCAGGCACATCAGCGTCGCTAAATAGACTCCCAACGCCCTTAATTGCCCAGCGATAATCCATCCATTTTGCCTCAAGAGGAAAAACTAAATTTAATTTTCGGTGAAGACGGTATTCCACAGCGAGCTTTGCGCTGATCGGATCACTCAAAACGAGAGGAGTAAACATCACTGCCCACTCTTTTGGAGTAATAAATTCTACTCCCACTACAATCTCTTTAGAAAACAGACCTTGGCTCAAAAAAAGTGCCAGACATAGCGCCAATATTTTTTTAATCATTCGCTCTTACTCCCACTGCGCACCAAAGCAATAATAACGTGAACTTTACAAACATCTCAAAAAGATAAATTTATCTCAGACCATACGAGGATTTAAATTTACATTCATCTAACAATAACTAATCAATTAAATTTGGTACAGCCACCTATAGCACATCGTTTAAGCGGCCAAAAGCCTGCTTTGTCATCGTTCATATTCCATTTTTGTTGTCGACACTCGCTGCCAGTCTTCATCTGCTTTTGTCTCGAGCCACATAAACTCATTTAAAGTTTGATTTTTAGGATTATAACTGAGATTTAGTCCATAGAAATTGTAGTTTTTCAAAGAAGTTAGTTTTTGTAACACTTTTTGCGGAGTAACTTGACTACCGATGTTTTCAACTACTTCAATAAAAAGTCGAGCCATTATATAGCTTTCCAAGGAGTAGACATCGTAGGGTAAATCAAGTTCGTCAAGAGTCTCACGGTAATCTACAACAATAGGTAAAGCACTTGTTTTTGGATTTGGAACAACAGCGGCAAAAAGAATATCAATTCCATTACGAGCCGCAAAATTCTTTATCGTTAATTCACCCGCAAAAGAAATTCCAAATAATTTCATATTGGCAACAACATTGATGCCCGCTTGGCGAATAAACTCCCTCGCTGCTTTTGCTGTACAAAAAAATCCTAAAGCATCCGGCTGAGTTTTTTGTAGTTCTTTTATCTGCGTATCAAAACTAATATTGCCCCTTGTATAGGGTAATGGCACAACAGAGTTAAGCCCCATCTTATGGAGTTCTTTGACCGCTGTTTTAAAAATTGGCAATCCAAAGCTATCGTTCTGATATAAAAATGCAAACTTAACTACCCCGTATTCTTTTTTTAAATGCTTCACCAATTCAATAGCTTCACTCATATAACCTACTCTAAAATTTATAATATTTTTGTAGCTATTGTTTCTTAAAGCCTCTGCTCCCGTGATAGGAAAAAGAAGAAGTGCGTCATTTTTTTGTAATTCATCCACATAAGAAAGCGTTGTTGGAGTACCTACAGGAAATAGTATGTATTTTATCCCCATTTTTAAGTATGACTCGACGTTATTTCGAGCCAATTGCGGAATATAATTATCGTTATCAATATACAACCTGTATACAGGTGTCTCATTTTCATGAGTTCTATTAGCATGATTAACAGCTACATTAAGCCCTAGTTTTGCCATCTGCCCCATAGTTGGAACTCCTTGGACTAACGACATACTCGATGCAAGCTTTATTACCTGACGTGGCTCGTTTGATTGATTTAAAAGAGCTAATTTCCCGGTCACAACATTGAGCGGACTGTTAATCTCATAGCCTCGCATCATCCTTGTATCTTGATGAAAGAGCGTTATGCTCGCATCAGACACTTTCCCTCCGACATCAAGTCTAACAAAAGCATCAGAATGAAAATCTAAATATTTTTTATGAACCAATATTGGTGAAGACAAAACAGCCCAAGCAGAAGCTCCATGATCCTGGTCTAGAAAGCCTAATCCTTTTTTTATGCGATTATGAAGACGCCAATTTTCAGTCTGAAAACTTGCAATTACATCAATACTTTTTTCAGATTTCTTCACATTTTTTAAATCAATATTTTCGACATTTTTTTCATGCTCAACAATATCGGTAGAAATAGCACTTTCATCATATTTTAAATCACTCTTTGGATGAAATGATATTCTGATAACTTCGGCTGTGTCGTCTTCGCCGCTTATATACACAGACTGCGGAAGAGTTTTAAAGAATGTAAGAACCTGTCTTTTAAAAGGTATTTCCTGATGCGACAACGCCCTGCCTCTAATAAATAATTCTCTTTTAAGTCCAAAATCCTCCCAGTGCCCATTGTATTCGTGATTGCCTGGGAGGTAGATCACGCGCTCAGGATTTTTTTCCAAAAGAATTGTCATTAATATAAGTGAATCTACATTGTAAGCCGATCTATCTATATAATCACCATTAAATACAAAGAAAACTTTTGGTTCTATGATTTCTAATTCATTATTTATCACACCTCTTTTCTTTAAATAATTTAGATTTCTCACCATAGAGTGAAACGCACCTTGAACGTCGCCAAAAATATAGGCTGATACGGAACCATTTGCCTTAATATGAATTATATTTTTACTACCATCTTCCCTGCCTAATTTTTTACTTTCCAGACTCAACTTTATCATTTGGGATGCCAAAAATTGGGGGCTCCAAGGCTGCGACTGCCCAAGTTTAAGCCACGCCAAAAAACGCATGGGCCAAGCTGGCAATCGACTTTCATCAAATTTAACGTAATAGGGATCCAACCAATTATTATCATCGGAAGGAGGCTGCTCGGGCAGCGTATTTGCATAGTCAGTTATTTCATGAAGTGTTTTATATTCTTTTACTGGTTTAGGTGAAAATACAAAATACGTTGTAATTCCAAATGTGATTCCTGCAAGAACTGCTGGAATAATAAACAATAATATATTTTTAAAAATTTTTTTCACGACTAACTCACGGCAAAAGAAGCGTTATAGAAACTCCCAGGATAAATAAATTTATAACGACTAAAGATATTTTTTTAACATACATTTTTAGTCCACCTAAAAAAATATCTAAACTTATTAAAACAAAAAGCATCAAAGCGCCGGCTAGTATAAGAAAAAAGAAGTTATCAGAGAGCATTAGATCACCAGATTTAGGTGAAAGTTGTTCGATAACAAAGCGATAAGCTATAATAGCTGTAACTCCACCTGATGCTATAGATAAGCTTTGAGTAGGCTCTAATGCCAAGGAAAAACACATAATACAAAAAATCAGAATAATTGGTAACAATATAGTCAATAAAAATCTTATACCATAACGTTCTACTTCTAAACTAAATTGAACAACTGGTTGAGAAAAAACAAAACTATTTTGTTGCTCGGATAAATGGACACTCGCAAATCCAGTACGCGCTGATTTAGTGTTCAGCTCCCACCCAAAAGGCTGAAGCTCTGAATCAATCGTAAAATTTGCTGTTGAAGTATCAAACAGTGCTTCTTCAGGCTCCAAAAATGGATTGCTTAAAATAAGGGTTACCAGGTGATCATCAAGTGGAAAATCTTGAAAATTAAGCCCAGAATTAAAAGCAACACGCACCAAATAGCGCACAATGATACTGTTGCGGCTAATACTCATATTAGGTTCTGAGCGATGCAAAATAGTACCACGATCAAAGCGAAATTTTTCTAGAGTTTCTAAGGATAGAGACCCCTTACCCATGGAAAACCATAAAGTCCCCGAAAACTCAAAGTTATCTTTGGCGACATCAAATACCTGAAACTGCTCTATATTAAGCCCCACTGTTATCAGATCGGGAAAACCCTCAAATTGTTTGAGAACTTTAGGAGTAACTTGCTCATAAATAAAAGCTTTGTCGGTCGAGTAAAAATAACTAACACGCAAATAAAAGCTCAAAGCCAATAAACACACCGTAATCAACACGACTAAACTAAGAAATAGTGGTGACAATTTCTCATTGATGCGAGTTTCTTTACGATCTTTAACTACATCAACCATCACATATCTCTATGTTTTTTTAAAAAATTTACTAGCAGGTACACCATGTTATCATTTTATTACCTAAACCGTAATAAATATACTTTTTTATCCGCCAACCAACTAAGCAATTTCACTGATTAAAATTAAGAAATTTGCTGTTTGATTTTTAATTTTAAAATTTGTTATCACTTTTCAAAAAATTTAAGAGTATGAGTTCACAACACGCATAATTTTCGCATAAAACAATCCTCATCTTTGTTTTTTAAAAGATTCTAACTTTTGATTGACGAGGCATTGCATGAAGAAACTCAGTGATGAGAAAATATTTTTTGTAGCAGCCAAAAGAAATCCCTTTGGCACCTATCTCGGATCCTTAGAAAAGCTCAGCGCAACTAAACTTGGTGTGCATGCTTCAAAAGCCGCTCTGACGAGCGCACATTTAGCTCCTGAGCATATTGAACACGTTATCTTTGGCAACGTCTTACAAACTTCAAAAGATGCGCTTTATCTTGCACGGCACATTGGGCTTGAATGTGAAATTCCCAATTCGGTGCCAGCGCTCACTGTAAATCGTTTATGCGGATCAGGCTTTGAGGCCATCATTCAAGGGGCTCGCCTGCTTTCATCAAAAGAAAGCCAGTGTGTGTTGGTAGGAGGGGCAGAAAATCTAAGTCAATCTCCCCATATTATTCGAGGGGCTCGCAAAGGTTTGAGTTTGGGCCAGGGAAAACTGGAAGACAGTCTTTGGGAAAGTCTCAATGATACCTATGTCAACATGCCCATGGCCATTACAGCTGAAAATTTAGCGATCAAATACGAAATAAGCCAAGACGAGGTTGATGAGTATTCTGTCTTAAGCCAAACACGCTACGCTCAAGCTTTAAAAGAAGGTAAATATTCAGATGAAATAAGCCCCATTGAATGTGGTTCTTCCAAAAGACCACAGATACTTGAGCACGATGAACACCCTCGGCCCACCACAACTCTTGAAGCATTAAAAAAACTTCCTAAAGTTTTTAAAGCGGATGGAGTCATTCACGCTGGAGCTGCCTCAGGTATTTGCGATGGAGCAGCAGCCTTGATCATGTGCAGAGAATCATTTGCCATGAAACATGGCCTTAATCCTTTAGGAGAGCTGATCAATTTTGGCATAGCCGGCTGTGATCCAAAAATAATGGGAATTGGCCCTGTTCCAGCCATCAAGCAATGCCTAGAAAAGTCTCAACTAGACCTTGCAGATATGAGCATGATAGAAGTCAATGAAGCATTTGCTCCGCAGGTGCTCGCGGTAAAAAAAGAATTAAAAATTGACGAAAATAAACTGAATATTCATGGTGGAGCCATTGCGATTGGTCACCCTCTTGGCGCATCTGGCGCACGTATTAGCGCTCATTTACTTCACTCACTTAAAACGTCAAGCAATGCTTTAGGACTTGGCTCAGCCTGTATTGGCGGCGGTCAAGGCATAGCACTTCTGATACAATCTTTTCTATAGATAAGGAGCGCTTATGAGCGAATATGATTTGGTTTTCGATTGGAATACTTACCAAAAAGAAAATTTTTTTCCTGCCGTTGAATTGTGCGACGAGACACTAAGAGACGGTATTCAATCTCCATCAATCCATGATCCGAGCATCGAGAAAAAAATTGAGCTTTTAAAGCTTATGGATCGATTGGGCATCACTATCGCAGACATTGGGCTCCCGGGCGCGGGTCCAAGAGCCTACAATGACGTTTTAGCGCTGGCCAAATTCGCGGCTCAAAATCGACTTTCTATCAAACTTAACTGCGCTGCGCGTACACTTAAGAAAGATATTGAGCCCATCGTGCGCATACAACAAGAAGCTGGCATTGAAATTGCGGCCTATTGTTTTTTGGGCACCAGCCCAGTTCGCCAATTGGTAGAAAATTGGAACCTCGATACACTCAAGAAAACTTCGGAAGAAGCTTTAAGTTTTGCCATAGGAGAAAATCTCAAAACTGCATTTGTTACAGAGGATACAACCCGCTCTCACCCCTTAACACTCAAACCTCTGTTTCAACACGCTATCGACTTGGGCGTGGAGCGTCTGGTTTTGTGTGATACCGTCGGACATGCTACTCCCTTTGGTATCAATGCTTTGGTAAGCTTCACCAAAGATCTTATTTCACAAAGCAAAAAAGCGGTAAAAATTGACTGGCATGGTCATAATGATCGAGGCCTTGGTTTATCAAATGCTCTTGCAGCAGCAGAAGCTGGTTGTCACCGAATCCATGGCACTGCACTCGGCATTGGAGAGCGCGTTGGCAATACAGCCATGGATCAGTTGATCGTAAATTTAAAACTTCTCAACGCATATCCTCATGATGTTCGCTCTTTGGTAGATTATGTTGAAACTGCAGCAGCAGCATGCAAAATCACAATTCCCTACAACTATCCAGTTTGCGGGCTCGATGCTTTTCGCACAGCAACAGGAGTTCATGCGGCTGCCGTCATCAAGGCTTTAAAATTAAACAAAAATAGTTTAGCTGATACCATTTACTCGGGCGTACCTGCTCACTGGTTTGGTAAAAGCCAACTAATTGAAATCGGTCCTATGAGTGGCGCATCTAATGTTAAATATTGGCTTATCAGCAATAAGATGGAAGCAAATGAGGAACTTGTTTTGGCATTGCTTGATTACGCCAAACAACAAAACCATACGCTCAGCAATGATGAAATCAAAAAATTTTTATTCAACAAAGCCTAAAGCAATTTCACCTTCAATATTCTTTTAATACAGGAATTTTTGGAGGTTCTGTCACGGAAATAATATCTAGCAATGTTGAAAGAGTAGCACGTCGCACTACTGAAAAAAATGCATAACAGAAATATGAAGACGCTAAGAAATAAGTTCAAAGCAAAAAAATAAATCACCAGTGCAAAAGGAAAAGGATCGCTTTTAGAGCCCAATTTTATTTTACAAATTCTTGACCCACTAGTTTTTTTTAAGGCTCAGAATAGATTGTTTAGCAGACTACCTAACATAGTTTTTGCCCGATGGCTCTGTTCTGAAATTTTCTTTTACACAGCTGTGAGAGTCCCTAATTAAAGCAGCGCTAAAGAAAGTATCGGCAAAAAACAAGCAAGGCCGCAGTGAAAATGACGTTAGGCGCTGTTAATCCTTGAGGGAAAAAATGGTAAAAAATCTAGTTGTAATTTTTATTGCTTTCAATTCCTTATGCGGTACGTTATGTGCCACCGATATTCTTGATGCAGATGTGGACTGCAAACGTGAAGAGGATATTAAGCTTGAGTGTTCTTGTTTTAAAGGAAGCTATTTTGAAATCGTCTTTAACGAGCTTGGAGGAGCTACTATCAAAGCCTTTTTGCCACTGCCACCCATGACGGTAAAGACAAAGAAAAATAGCACTCAACAAATAGAGAGTCCTGACAGTGTTATTAGTGAATTTGTTATCGAGAAACTACCTTTAGAAGATGGCACTACTTTGAAAAAAAAATATGATGACATTGAGCTAGAAAAAGAAGGAAAACTTGAGCTCACATACGAGAACCAAAAATTAATTCTTAGCAATAGTTTCGGGAGAAAAGGCTTTGGAGCTAAACGCGAAAAACGCTGGGTCTCGATTTCCTATAAAATAAAAACAGATCCCTACCTAAAAAATCCCAAAAATTTTTCACCACAGTACCAAAGTTCTCCTTTACGCTAAGAGGATTTTTGAAAGTATTTTATTGAATGATTTTCAAAACATTCTCTTAGCTCGACTTTGGCCGAAATTTGATGATTTGATTTTTTATCATCCACGTTATGCGGCCTGGCAAAGTGCTTGAAGAATAAGGTTGTCATTCTCATTGCTATTATTCAACAGCCGCACGGTGCCTGGGCTGTTTTGAAATAGGTGATGCTTCCAAAGATAAAATCTTATGCTCAAGAGCATGTTTGAGAAGGTGGTATTTGTTTTCTTGGGGCACCACAAAGTTTTGCAATCAGAAAGCTGCTCATTGTTTTGGTGATAAAGAAAAACTATTAGGCTGTATGAAGCAAAAATCAGTGGCACGAGAGTGAGTACTGAGTTTTTGCACCAAACTCGGGTTTTTTCTAGTTGCAAATGCTCTTTGCATTCTTGAAAAGCCACTTCAACAGCCCATCTACTTGTGTAGATTGATACGATCTATTCTGGCGTGAGACTCATATTTGTGGAATAGAGATACTCATCTCAATGAGTGCCTGATTTATCTCGCACGTAGACTCAGCGCACTGTAACGAGTCCATTTCCTTGGCGAAACCAAAACCCAAGACCGCTTATCAAGTCTACAACCCTTGAGCCACCGCCATACCAAGAAAGATTGGTTGTGATTGCTTTACTTTCAACAAACAACATCCTTGGGCTTCTTGAGTTTCAAACCTTTTACACGTGGTCTACCAATTTGTCCTGGGTATTTTGCAGGTGGAGCTTGATGCAACACTGCATCAGGATAGAATTTACTGACACTGGTTTAGAGAAAGCTTTGGCGCTTGCATGTTGACCAAATCCTTGATCACCGACGATTATGAAAGGTACATCAGAAAATCGGTAGTACCAAGAAAATGTTGAGCCAAAATTTTTACGTGACCTCGACAACAAATTGAACCCACAATCTGTTGAGGAAATAATGGCTGTCCTAATACAGGTGCGCTGCCCTGCGTGTGGAGATACTGAAACGATAGTTACGTTTGGTTACACCCACAACGAAAAGCAAGGTTATCGTTGTCAATCGGCAGAATGTAAAAAAGCTACTTTCACAATCGAGCACGAACGCAAAGGCTGGCTTCCAGAAATTAAGGAAAAGAGCATAGCGATGACTTTAAATGGCTCAGGCATCAGAGATATTTCCCGCGTTCTTGGGTTTGCACCGAAACTGTTATAAGCGAAATCAAAAAAAAGAAAGCAGCCTTCAGTCCATAAATATATAGCTATGCTTGAGCGCGAAAGTGATCCATCACGCACTGTTGATTTGGTCAGTCTTTCTGAAACTTAAAGCCTTGCTCGAACTTTTCGGCGTAAGACATTTTTTCACCGACGGCTGGGGCGGATATGAGCGCTACATCAGTGAAGAGCAGCTATCTATAGGCAAGGAGAACACTCAAAGAATAGAAAGAAAGCACCTTATTCTGCGCACAAGAATCAAACGCCTGACGCGGAAAACTATTTGCTTTTCAAAATCTGAACGAATGCATGATATCGTTCTTGGCTTATTCATCAATACGCATGAATTTGGCCTCACTCTATGATTTCAACATTTTCTGGACACGACCGCCAAGGTTCGCTTGCCATAAATCCTACGGACGAGTCATTGCTCACCATGATACAGAGTGCGCAGTTTTTTTTAACATAAAGAGGCCTAAGAGCGCTCTATTTGGATCCCCGCCTGCGCGGGGATGACACGTGGTGGTATTTAAAACGGGGATGACACGCGGTGGTATTTAAAACGGGGATGACACGAGATCGTGGACAAAAATGTTTTCTCAGCTTAGAGAAAAATTATTTTCAAAACAGTTTCTAAGCCTCAAGAAAAGCACCCCTTTTTCTGACTCAAGATAAAATAGCGCTAAGTAATATCCATTTCACCAAATTACATGAAAGAAATACAAATAGCTGATTTCAACTTTAGGGTTTCTCCTAACGTTGGCTCGTCCATTGCCTTGTTTAAAGCTTTGGCTATAGTGCCAGTGGTTTTGATTAGGAGATTAGCTGTGAATTTTAATGAATTACTGAAAAAGATTTCGCCTACCACCTTTGCTGAAGTTATGGAGATCGCACCTCGTAAAGTGAGAGAATCTTTGTATTCTCACTACGGCATCAAAAATAAAAGCCGAGGTCTACTCAGCTCACTCAAAAATAAAAAAGAAAATCGCATTAAAAATCTACACCTTGCTTTGCAAGAAGCCTATAAACCAAGGGAACAAGAATTTCTTAAAGAATTGTTTCGTAACTGGCTCTTTCACCAACGACCACTCCTGAAAGCAACGCTCGATTATTTAAAAGTAGAAAACGATAATGGCCTGGTTGAAACTGAAACAGACTTCTTTAAGGAGCTCAATGAGACCCAAGTACAAGAGCTTATTGAATTCCTTAAACCCAATTTTTCTCATGAAGCAATATTGATCTATCTCAGCTTCATGGAAGTTCCTAAAATAGAAAATTATTTCTAGCCTTTTTTGTTTCTCTTTGTTTATAGCGTTTGGAATAAATTTCTAAAAAAGAATCGCTCTGTAATTTTTGTATTTGTTCTTTAATTGTGTGGTGACATGGGAGCATTTTTAGCATGTCACCATTTTTACGCCTTTATTAAAAAAATCCGTCATTTGAAAAAATACCAAGCGAAGTTAAAAGAGTGAATTAATGGAACTTTATTCTTAGTTACACTACTTTACTCATAGAAACTTCTTGCTACTAGATGACTCCACATGGTCACTTTAAAAAGGTCATAAGATGAATGACGGTATCATTTTGTTCATACCACTCCTACTTTCTCTCATTCTTTTTGGCGTTTTTAAAAGAATATACAGTGCGCTCGTTATAGGAACGCTGAGCTCTGTAGTGATCATTAATCAATTCAATTTCAAGGCAAGTTTTTCTTATTTAGCGAGCGAAGTCATAAGCCCTGTGCTTTTAAATGCTAACCACTTTGCCATTATAGTATTCACGATCATGATTGGAGCTCTTACCGGTTTATTAAGAAAAAGTGGCGCCATCGATACTTTTATTCATTACTTATCATCATTGATCGTGGGTAAACGTTCATTACAGTTCGTAACAACGCTATCTGGTTTGCTCATATTTTTTGACGATCATGCTAATTGTCGTTCAGTGGGCTCAAGCATGCGAAAAGCTTTTTCTAATTTGGGTGTTTCCAAAGAGAAGCTTGCCTATATTGCAGATTCAACGGCTGCACCGGTCGCCTGTCTAGCCTTAGTATCTACATGGATTGCCTTTCAGGTTGGATTGATTGACGATGCACTGATAAGCAGCAACACCAACTTAGATGCATATGCTCTATTTATTCAGAGTATCCCCTATAATTTTTACGCGCTTTTTACTCTGATGATCGTTTTGACTGTTTCTGTTACAGGGAGAGATTTTGGCCCTATGTACAGCAAAGAAAAATTCTCCACCAAGAACATAGAAAAAACTTCGTTTCCTCTTCAAACTATAGATAGAAAAAAACTTCTGCTTTTCTTCATTCCCACCTTGGCATTAATTTTCATCACCTTTTCGGTATTGCTCGTCAGCCCTAAAACTAATTCTTTTATGGCCATGCTCATCGGAGCGAGTCTGTCACTTTTCATTGCTCTCTTCATTATTTTTGCCAATAACTTGGCTGAACCTCACGATGCTTTTTCCTGGATAGAAAGCGGCATTAAAGATCTTCTCCCCTGCGTAGCCCTTCTCATTTTTGCCTGGTTATTTGCCAAAGGCTTGTCTCAACTTTTATTGGCTCCCTATTTAGCAAATTTGATTTCTTCATCTTTGCACCTTGCCTTGCTACCAACCCTTGTTTTTGCCATTTCAGCTTTGCTTTCTTTTATTACTGGGACTTCTTTTGGTACAATGGCTTGGCTTATGCCGACTACTCTACCCGCAATTTTTCTGTGCAGCGACGATATTTCCTTGTACTGTGCCGGCACCGCGGCACTCTTGGGAGGCGCTGTTTTTGGAGACCACTGCTCTCCCTATTCAGACACCACTATCCTATCCAGCAGTAGCACTCAATGCGATTTGAGAGCTCACAGTTCTACACAAATGCCTTATGCCCTCCTTGGAGCAGGCGTCTGCGTTATTTCTGGCATACTTGTTTTGGTTTACGATATCTCTCATACTCAAGTATTAGTACTGGGAATCGCTTTTATTTATGCAACGTTTAAGATTATCGGTAAAAAAACTGTTTTTTCCCTGGCTAAAGAAAATAAAACCCACTCTTCTCCTTTACCAGACCTTCCAGACATAACTGATTAAGTATTGGCTCAAATCTCCAAGCATCTTCACTGAAGGTATTTTGTAAAGATTCTAAGGAAGAAGTGCGATTAGTTAATAAAAATTGTAAAATTTTTCCTCGCAACTGCCTGTTGGAGCCAACAAAACTACTTTGCTTTTTATAGTGTGCACTTTGGTGATTGGGATTACCCAAGTTTTTTTTCAGCATCGCACCAAAGTCCATGAGAGCGTAATACCACTCACGGGGCTGCGCTCGATCAAGATATTTTTCGACCAAAACTTCAATCGAGCGATCGGAGATTTTGCTCGTTTCATCTTTAAAGAAAAAATGCAAAAATACGCTACGAATATTTGTTTCAATAAAAACAGTCGGCTCATCAAAAGCAAAGGTATAAATCGATCGTGCTGTGGCCTTACCTATTCCAGGAAAAGTTTCAAGTGTTGCTATGCTCTTGGGTAAAATACCGTCATATTGTTCTGTAACCAGACCTGCAATTTTTTGCAGATTCATGGCGCGGCGATTATAGCCCAGGCCTTTCCACTCCCTCAGGACTTCATTAAAAGGCGCTTGAGCTAAAGAAAAAAAATCTGGAAACAGCTCTATAAAAGATGCGAATTTTTTACTCACGCGTTCTGTCTGAGTCTGTTGCAGCATAATTTCCGAAACAACTACATGATAAGGATGTAATTTTTCTCGCCACAAAAACCGACGTTGATAGTGCTCATAATAACGCCAAATTATTTTTTGAAATTCTTCGATGGATTTTTTCTTGCTGCTAAATTGAAATTCTTCTGCATCGAACAAATTTATTTTTAGTGCATGTGACAAAATAATTACCTATTTTTCTTGTTTCGATTGATTTAATAAATACGCTTCTATAAAGGGCTGAATGTCTCCATCAAGCACCGCATCCACATTGCCAACTTCATAGCCAGTCCTAAGATCTTTTACCAAACGGTAAGGAGCCATCACATAATTGCGAATCTGTGATCCAAACGAAGCCTCAAGCTTTTGTGCCTCGGCTTTATCTCTTTCTTGCAGGCGCTTGCGCATTTCCAATTCATAAAGACGCGCCTTTAATAATTTCATGGCGGTAGATCGATTTTTAATCTGACTGCGTTCAGCTTGACACACCACGGCAGTATTAGTGGGTAAGTGGGTAATTCTTACGGCAGAGTCAGTTTTATTAACGTGCTGCCCACCTGCCCCACCTGATCGAAAGGTGTCGATACGCAAATCGTCGTTGTTTATTTCAACTTCGATACTGTCATCAATTTCAGGAATCACCCATACCGATGCAAAAGAGGTATGCCTTCGAGCTCCTGAATCAAAAGGCGATATTCTTACCAGACGATGAACACCAACTTCTGCTTTCAAATAACCATAAGCATAAGTCCCTGATACCAACATGGTAGCACTTTTAATTCCTGCCTCTTCGCCATCTTGCCATTCCATAATGGTGATACTGAAGCCTCGGCGTTCAGCATAGCGACGATACATTCGCATGAGCATTTCAGAAAAATCTTGTGAATCGACACCACCCTGACCAACGTTAACGCTTAAAATAGCGTTATTTTTATCCTGCTCACCGCTGAGCAGACATTCCATTTCAACGCTGTGAACTTGCCGTTCTAATTCCAGTACGTCGCTCTCCAACTCAGCTAATGCCGTCTCGTCATCGCGCATAAGTTCAATCAGTTCTTTATAATCTCGGTAATTTTGCCCAATATTTTTTATGCGCTCTACTTCTCTGCTGAGCTGAGATTTTTCCAGCTGAATTTTTTGAGATGACTCACCAGCTTGCCAAAAATCGGGTTCCGCCATTTTTTCATCGAGCTCTTTTAATCGCTTTGATTTTTCGTCAAATTTTATGGCCTGCTCTAAGGAAGCTAATTTAACTCCTATATCGCCTAACTTTTTATTAACTTCATACATTAAATTAGCGGTATCTTTTGTTGCCATATGAATATCTACTGCAAGGTTTTTTCATCAAGACTCATACGGAAGGCCATAAGATAAATCAATACGCCGACTATTAAGCCGAGCAAAAAATACAATGATTCAAAAACCGCCAACAGCACCGATAAAAAAATCACCAAAGTAGCCACGCTCAACAAAATTGCTCTACTTCTCGCACTCTTAGCAATGCTGCCAAACATCATCACAAAAGATAAAATGATGATAAATAATTTTTTTGTTCGAGCGGACTCATCGATCAAAAATATATCCCGACTAAAATAGATATAAGCCGCCACGCCCACCGATAGAAAAAATATAACCAAAGCGAGGCTTTTCCATTGTCTTTTTTTGAGCATACTGCGCAAAGGAATTACCGCCCATAAAAAAATGATAGTGAGCAATAAAGCACATAAGATAGGCACAATATCGCCTATAATCATGTAAATTGTTGTCCTTGTATTAAGAGGTATATCGGCAACAATCAGCCCCCTTTCAAAAAGCCCCAGACTTTTTTGTATGCGCCCGTGATCATCTATGAATGCAGAAATTCCGCTATTGGTTGCGCGAACATAGGGTCTGCCGCTTTCAACTGCCCTCAACTGGTACATCAACAAATGTTGCAAGGGAGCTGAGGACTCCCCATACCAAGCATCGTTAGTAATATTAACCAGCAATTTTGCACCATTGTTGGCGTAAGCTCTACTTATCTCAGGAAAAATACCCTCATAGCAGATAGTGGTCCCCACATCGATACTTTTAGAATGATTGAGAGCTAAATTGACCGGAATAAAATCCTTGCCGGGCCTAAAAGCACCCATCCCAGGAACTACTTTATCCACAATATTGGCCATGGGCCACGGTACATATTCTCCAAAGGGCACTAGGTGAGATTTATCATAGCGGGCTACAACTTCACTCTGATAGTTGAGTAAAAAGGCAGAATTTTGATAATAGGAAAATTTATTTTCATCATTGAACCTATAGGTTGTCGCCCCAACGATACTTGCTGCACCAGATAACTTGAGCTCTAAATCTGGTCTTTTTTGATCTACGAGCAAGGGATATCCTGATTCGGGCCACACAATGATCTGCGCTTCTTTTGCGAGAGCCTCTTTGTGTAGATCATCATAAATCTTTAAAATCTCATGAACATATAAACGCGCATTGCTTTTAATTTCTTGCTCAATATTTCCCTGCAGTAATGCAACCCGAACGGATGGAGCAAAGTGATTTATTCTTAATTGAAGCGCCCCGAAAATATAGACACTGCACAACAAAAGCAACAATGCCAGAGCAAACTTTTGACGTTTTCTTTGGGTTGCTCGAAAAATTGCCAAAACCAGTGCATTAACAAGGCCAACAAAAAATACCAAGCCATAAATGCCAACCAGTGATGCAAGCTGCAAAAATTCAGGAACTCGAGCAATAGAATATCCAGCATGCCCCCAAGGAAATCCGCCAAAAAGATAATAATTGCGAAAATACTCCGCCGCACACAAGGCTAAGGGTGCATAGAGCAAAAATGATTTTTTATAATGGAGACTTAAAAATCGCGCTAAACTAAAAAATACTGCTCCCATCAACGCCAAAATCATAGGAAGCAACAATGTTATGGCCGAAGCAGGAAGTGGAGCTATGTGGCCATAGACATGAAGCGCAATGTATATCCAAAATAAAACAATAGTGTACTGAGCAGTGAGCGTAAAAAAGGTGCTAAAAAAAACCTGCTTAATATTCGATTTTAGAAGCACACTAAAAAGCGGAACATAGCCTACCAAAGCCAGTAAACCAAAAAATTCAGGTGCAGGATGCGAGCCAAAAAGCGCAGGCATCAGCAAGGGTTCAGAAACTCCCAAAAGCAGTGCTGACAGTAAACACAGGCCCAGCGATTTTAGAAAATTATCTTTCACGTTCATTTCCTTTTTACATGTGAAAAAAATTATTTTATTTATACTAAATCCCAGAAATTAACCAAGCCTTTAACTTCTAAACGCCCACAGCAAAGCGAGAACTAGCAAGAAATTAAAAGGCTTAGTTAATTTCTGGGATTGGAATTACTATGAAAGAACTCGAGCTACCAGAGGTATCATGACATAAAATCTAGCTATTTTACTCGTGCTCAGGTAATTATAGGAAAGAATTTTTCTCTGCCTAACTTTGATTAAGCACCAATTTTTTTTTAGGACAGATAATTTATTAGCACTTGAGGAATATGCTCATGTTTAAATTTTTATCTTCGCCTTTTTCGTATTTGTTGCTATGTCATTTTGCATTTGGTGCGATACCAAATTACTCATCTTCTTCTGACACTCAAGTATTTCACTTTGCAGCTTCAGAACAGGGGAAAATTAAAAAACGCTATCACAAAAAAATTGAAAACTTATTTGATGAACAACAATTACAACTCATTAACAACCAGAATAAACATGACATTATTAAGAAACTTTTATTACATGAATATATCATCTTCAATGAGCCTCAACTTGTTATAGATTTTGCCGATAGTATTCAAGGATCAGGATTTTCTTTTATTCGCCTAGAAAAACACCTCATAAATTATCTAAAAAATGGCCTAACTCCATTTAAAGCGCTTGATAAAGCAATCAATAAATTAAAAAATGAGGAATGGACACGAAAACAACACTATAATGTCAACACAGGGCATACACTTCTAAAAAATATCAATGAGCTCAACCTTTCTTTGGATGACCACGATAAAATCGTGCACGTCTATGCTGTCTGCATCAATTCATGGCGTGATCCAGAAAATCGTCAAGGAAGGCTCAAACCAAAAATTTGCGAGCCTGTAAAACACTACAAAAAACCTCGTCATGATAAACATGCCCCTAAGGTACGACAAAGCTTTTCACACAATGCAAGCAAAAAAAGCCATGCCTATAATTATCTTGTCCAAGAAGCCTGGAGTGTCGCCCAAGATTTTGGACTATCAAGCGCCGAAAAAGTTGTCATGATCAAATGCGTTGCCGAAAAAAGTCTGAAATTTTTTGAACCACTCCACAGTCCACTCAAATCTCTTAGTAAGATTCACAAAGCTCGCACGCGCTCTGTAGAAAACGAATTTTTTAGTCATTCAGGGGTGTGTCTCAATTTTGCCGGTATCGCCTACAACCTAGGAGAAAAATTAGGTCTCGAGAACAGCATCCATTTAGCTGACAGACATTTGCATAGCTATTTAGAAGTAGAAATAGATGGAGAGTGGTATCACAGCCATCCTTTTAATAGCAACCATAAAAGCTGTGACCTCACACGTTTCGGAACAATTGATTAAGAAACTGTTTGTAAATTATTAAAGTCGACATTTAATTTGCTTTCGTTAAGTTAGAAGCTCAGCAAAAATAATTGTTAGACCCAAGAAACCAAAAGCTTTTGATAATTTTTTTGGCAGATCACGCATCTATAGTGCGAGGAAAAGCTCCATCGAGCCTGCCGCTTAATATCCCACCACCGAGCATCACGTCGCCGTCATAGACAACCGCAGCCTGCCCTAAAGCCACTCCATACACTGATGCATCAAATTGAAAATCAAAAAATTTTCCATCATTGATTAGAAGCTTTGCTGGCTCTGCCGCAGAGCGCGCACGAATTTTTATTTGAATTTTTTCTGGCCATAGCTCATGAGGCACAAGAGCACGGAAGTCGCGAACTTGAATTTTGCTGGTAGCAAGCGCATTTTTTTTCGCCAAAACAACCTTTTGATCTTTGCTGTCGATGTCTGCAACAAATAATCTTTCTTTGCTTGAGACTCCCAGACCACGACGCTGACCAATGGTATATTTATGGACCCCACGGTGCTCTCCTAAATTGTTTCCTTTATCGTCTACAATGCTTCCCGAAAAAGTTTTACCCAAGGCTTTTTCAACCACTTTGGCATGATCCCCATCTGGGACAAAACAAATTTCATGGCTGTCTTTTTTATCGTGCACTAATAAACCAATTTTTTGCGCTATCTCGCGCACTTGAGGTTTTTTTAGATTTCCCAAGGGAAACTGAATTTTATCGAGTGATTTTGGGTCTGTTCCATAAAGATAATAGGTCTGATCGCGATCCAAATCATCTGGACGAGCAAGAGTTAGGTGTCCACGATATCCCACAATTTTTGCATAGTGTCCTGTTGCAAGACCTGCTCCTAGCTCTTGTGCACTCTGCAGCAAATCGCCAAATTTTACAGTGTGATTACAGGCAAGGCATGGAATAGGTGTTATTCCATTTTGATAGTCTTTCACAAAAGGATCGAATACTGTCTCTTTGAACTTTGCTTGAGCGTCGATGGCATAAAAAGGGATGCCGATTTTTTCGCAAACTCTGCGAGCATCGATCATGTCGTCGATAGAACAACATCTCCCTGTGCGCTCTATGTGATCATCTTTGACATCGGGAGCAAGACGCAAGGTAATACCAACAACATCAAAGCCTTCGCTCTTGAGCAAATAAGCTGCAACGGCTGAATCAACACCGCCCGACATGGCTGCAACAATTTTTTTAGACATAGATTTAATAAGCCTTATTGAGTTATTTTTAGGGCTTGTAATGATAAAGATCCCACAATGCCTTTCCAATACCATTTGGCTCATTAATATCAAGTTCGTGTCTAAGTATTGAAGGGTAAACTAGACTAATAGGGTATTTTCTTGCTAAAAATTCAAAAGTTTCTCTCATAAGGTAGGGCGAATAAGCATCTAAAATCCATTCTTTAAAATTTTTGTCATGAGCACCAGCAAAGTTAAGCACGAAGTTATAATCTCCTGATTTAGCAGGGTTTTCTTTGCAGTATCTTTCATACTTTGAGTAATAAGCCGCTCCAGGCATGTGTGGGCTCCGCGAGTTTGCAATTGCCTCAGAGCAATATGTTTTTCCTATCTCACTTTTTTTATTAAAAAAAGCTTGCCAATTCACACTATGATCGTCACTGAGATTTGGATACGGCAATCCAGTTTTATAAGGAGCAGCCAACCCCTCATCGTTTGTACCGGAAATATCATTTCCGATGAAGTGCTCGTTATTTTTAAGGCCTATCGCTTTTAATTGAGCAGGCGAAAATAAAAGAAACATTTGAGCGAAAGACGCTACGTTGTTGCACCGCTCATCGTGTACAGATACTTTTTCTTCCTTACACACCATAGGATACCAAAAGCTCAATAAGTATTCTGATGCAATATTACCTTCTCGATACTTTGGGTCACTAAACTGAAAGTAGCGATCAAGCGATACATAACCTCCAGCCAAACTTCTTCCTATAATATTTTCCAGCAAAACGCGCGCAAAAAGTTGACCGTTAGTGCCATGATAGCCTCGCGTAAATGTTGAAGATATATCAATTATTTTAAGTTTATTATCTTGATCAAGAATTATATTTCGATCTTTTATATCCTTATTGCTTATACCTAAACTTTTTTGAATGCTAATCAGCTGAGTGAATTTCTTTACAGCATCAAGGAGCTGATCTTTGGAAAGCTTCTCCTTACTTTCATTCATGCTCTTAAGATCTTTTATTCCTTTCTCCATCAAGAGATGTGTTTCTCCGTTCATAGAAAAAGAAGCAAAAGTCTTAACTACAGCATTGCTAAACTGTAAACGCTCAAGGTCCCAAACTTCTAAAGCTTTTTCCTTTAAGGCATACTCTTTGCCCTTATAAGAAATCTGATAGACCTTAGACTCTCCTCCCTCTCCCAATAATTTTTTATTATAGCCAGGAAAAATTTGTTCGAGCTCAGCAGGCTGCACCACCTTAGGCGATAGTTTGTTTACTTCTTTCCCTCTTCGCCACAGAGACATAGAGTTTTGGCCCGTTATAAACTCAAGTGAAAAACCATTAATAGAAGGGCGAGTCAAACTCAATTTTTCAATATCTTTGAATGGGTTATTAAGAAATTGCTGTGAAAACCAATGGGATTGTGGCAGCAATACATATTCGACACCTTGAATACCTTGATAACTAATAATGGCAAGCTCATTTTTTTCTTCGACAGTGCCATTAAGCAAAACGACGACTGGCTTTGTGCTGGGCTGCTTTATCTGGTAGCGATAATCCTTTTCCCCTCTTTTCTTAGTAATCTTAAGATAGCTGTTATCCAGCACAATATCTTCATCAAAATCTCGTGGTTTATCAGATGTGCTTGTGTCGCTTTGGCGTAATTTTGATTTACTCGTTTTGTCCTGCTCGAAGTGATAGGTAGTGACTTTATCCTTTAGATGAGATGCATTATCGCTACACGCATTTAAAATATATATCTGGCAAAAAACTATCATCCCATATAACATATAACGAAATTTATTAAATATTTTCATATAGTTACCCCAGAAAACATATCTTACTTCATAACGGCTACTTCACAATATTAACTCCAAAAAAATCAACGCTCGACGACACTTATATTTACAGAAATTCACTTCGAATAAAAATATGGCATTCTGCGATTAAAATAGTACTCGATGGAAAGATAGGATAAGCCTGTAGGGTGCACCGTGGATTGTTTTTGAGCTGGATCCATCCACCCACCATCAGCGCGCTGAGCGTGAATGATTATATCAATCCACGCTTTTTTTACCAAATGACCTGCACCAGCCCAAAAGAGACACGCTACTCTTTCGGCGTATAAGTCACTATAAACCTTATCTTTTTCTAGAGCTTTGATGATATGCCCAATAATATTCTTCTTGGCCGATTCAAGGGCTTGAGGATTAAGACTGAGACATTTATTGCCCTCCAAAAAAAATATTCCAAGCAAACTGTGAGTATCGGCATAGCCGCCCTGATAGTCACGCATGCTCAGCAGTATGGCTAGGTCAAGTTCGTCATAAGCACCTTCATCGCAATAGAGAGCTTTAATCAAAACATCATCATAGTTGTGCACTACTCTTTTTTGAATGGAGGGAGGGAATTGGTAAAAATAGTTACTGAATGTACTGCTATTTTTTTTCACAAGAGTTTTTAGCTCGTTTAAGCTCGATATTTTTCGTTTTATGGCAATACTTCTCAAGGCATATTTTTGGTCAATAGTCCGCGAAAAGGGATCTCCTAATGGGACATCTCTTTCACTCACTGATTCTGGCAGCGATAATTTTTTTAAAAATAAAGATCCAATATCTTGAATATTGTGCTGATTTTTCAAATAGTTCTCAGCCCTCATCACTATAGGCTCAATTTTATTATCAAGAGCATCATTGATGTGATCCGCAAAATTTCCTAAAGCCGCCATCAACAGTCCAGCAAACACTAAATATAATCCCATAAAAATACTCACAAAATTATATGGATAGATAGCTTACCCATTTAGCTATCAATTCTATTAAGTAGAATCATATTCTATTTAGCTTTATCCAAAAAACTTTCCGAAAAAAGAATCAGCCCGTTTTAGAAGCTGTAAAAAAAATCAAAGATCCCTTAATAAGGACAGTTCAAAACATAAAATTAGAAATTTTATAAATAAGTTATTTACAGATTTAGAATTAATATTCTTACAAAATCCTATTGTTTCATTACTTATAAAAACCCTAAGAACACACCGTATTGCATTAAAAACATAACACTATATAATAATTAAATTTCATACACCACTTAAAAATCATAATTAATTATTAAAAATAAACACCAGAAAAACACTTGAGTTTGTAATGAATTTTTTAAAAAACGTATTCAAATTTTTATGCTTAACAGCACTGTTTGTAAGCATGCAGCTGCAAGCAAATATTTCACTCTTGGCTTTCAAAGGCGTTTTCGCTCACTTTAAGCCAGGGTATGAGCTATATGCACCAAATATTGGTGCTGCAGCCCTCAATAACGGCACCATTGATGCAATCCGTTTTTACAACGTGCAGCCAGGACCAAAGGATGCTCAAGAGCGTCGTCTATATATTCATGATAAAGCCCTTAAAAACGATCCATTTGCGGAACTAGCTATCTTGTTGTTTCCGTCGCCTGCTGGCCAGTTGACCGCTATGACTAGTCACAGTCAAAGTATTGGTGCTCAGTTAAGCGTTAAAGATATTGCTGCACTCTTAAACTTTTGCGCTCGCGTGCGATCAACCATCAACTCTTTTGAAATGAGAAACGGGCAAAAGTTTTACTTTATGGGGGGGAATGAATTTGGAAGTAACTTTGCAAAAGTTATTAAGCGGCTTCAATCCGCCGAGCAAAACCAAGTACATATCGATTACTATAAAAATCTCTTGACCAACAATCAACAATTCAACCGCTTTCTGCCTCGACTAAAAGAACTGCTGTGCTTGCTATGCAAATGCATTGAACTTGAAGAGCGCGATGACCGTAGAACTCTTTATGATACTCACCCAGAAAATTACAGAAATTTTGCAAAATATAACGAGGCCATGTTTTACTCCAAATACACGTCGGAAATGCTTGTAAACGCCTTCTTTTGCCTAAAATTTGGCTCGGAAAATATTCAAGAACTGATTAGTAATTTGGATGATCAGATTGTTGACCACCAAGTCATGTTTGAAAATGGTCTGCTCGATCAGTTAGATCTAAAAATTGCTGCTGATAAAAAAACTGAAGATATAACCCTTGATGACCTCTGGGTAATTCAAAACCGTAATTTGCTTGAGAGCGTCACTCCCTATGAACGCAAGTCTATCCCAGTTAACAATGGCCTTGCTAGCGCTTATGATCGAACAAACAAACAGTTACTCACAGACAAGAAATATGCTGACTGTACTGAAACAATCATTCGTCACTTGTGCAATTTAGCTTTGTATAACAAGCAGACCAAACATTGGAAGCTTGACCATGTACAACAAATTAAAAATCGACTAATGCTTCAAAACTTCAATAATTTTTATAGGATTCAAAAACCCGAACAAGCGAATTCTGGTGAACAAGCAATACGCGATGCTTGGAGTAAGGTTATGAACAATCTGAATGCCAACATTCGCTATAACAAAAAGTTTTTGCAAGTTGGCCCAACTCATAACAATGACAATGAAGTTGACAGCGGTCTTGTTAACATCATGCGCGTACTCAAAACTGTTTTTGAAATTGAACTTAAGCCAGAGCCAATGCATCAAAACGATCAACAATACGTTCATGCAGTAGTGCAGTGGATTGAACAAGGTCTTAAAACCTTTTTCCAAACGCTTGCTCCTGAGAAACAAAATGTAAGCGTTCGGATTATTAAGGTTGAAACCTACACAGCAAAGGATGGTCGAAAAGATTGTTTTGGGAAAATTGAAGGAAAAGTTGATGGAGATTTTAAGTTTGTTATAAATATTAGTCCTAGCCACGCGCAATTCGATTCAATCACCACGCTTGCGCCTGAAATAAGTAATATAAACCCAAAAAAAGTCTCTTCGGCTACCCAGTACCATTATCAAAAACTGCAACACTCTGGCGAACAGATTTTACTATTTGATGCTGCAACAAAAAATTCTATTTCAACACCATTGCTCAAGCTGTTTTCAGAAAATGTTACTGATAGCAATGCAATTATCGTCATGCTTAAACAATTGCATCAACTGCTTGAAAGCAATATCATTACCCCTGCTCGTGCGGCCTTGATTTTGCGCAGTGCTCTACAGCGCTTTTTGTGGCAAGATGAACACATGAGTAGAAATATTCAACCTGTTTTAAAAAATCTCTACAGACTAAACAATAAAAATATTCAGGAAGTCCTAGCTGAAGAGGTTAAAACAATTGCTGGTGATGAGTTGCTGAGCGATTGTTTCAATCTTGAATTGGATCACTGTAACTTGGATAATTTACTCATTTTTTTTAAAAATATTAACACAATTAATCTTTCTAACTCAGGAATCAAAAAACTACGTATCTCTGGTGATACCTGTCCTCATCTAAGAGAACTAGACCTGAGTGACACAACAAAGCTTGAATCTCTTGAGCTCTCAGGATCTTTTAATGCACTTCAAATAATTGACCTTGCTGGCTCCGAAATCAAAACGCCAAAAATCTCCGGCGATAGCTGCCCTCAGCTAAAGGAACTGGACCTGATTATGACAAAAAACCTTGAATCTCTTGAACTCTCAGGATCTTTCAATGCACTTGAAATAATTGACCTCTATGGCTCCGAAATCAAAACCCTAAAAATCTCTGGCGACACCTGCCCTCAACTAAAAGAACTCTACCTGAGCATTACCAAAAAGCTTGATTTTTTTGAGCTCTCAGGGGCTTTTAATGCACTTGAAAAAATTGACCTTGATGGTTCAAAAATCAACTCTCTCACTCTTGATAGAAATTTATTTCCAGTACTCAAAACGCAATACAAGCATCAGGTTATTAACTAACTTGAGTTTTGCTTAAGCTTTTGAAAAAAAGTATGTGAGGAATGGCTCAAGACATAGAGCTGTTGAAGTGTTTGACTAAAAAGATTTTAAAGGAGGCCTATCTTAACAGAACTCTTCTGTTGCATTGATGATTTCTAAAAAATCTCAAAAACTCAGCTAGGTTAAGACCATCAAAGATAATAAGGGTAGAAATCACTTATGTTCGTTAGCGACCGGCGAGCTTGTGGCTATCGTTATTTTTCGCTTCCAAAAAATATGATGCCAAATTTCTATCAAACTTATTCGGAAATATGCTAAGCGCTATAGAATCATTGAATAAATATTTTACTGAAACAAACGGTTTTCAATTTTTTGCCGGTCAATGCGCATTATATGATGCGTTCGAATAATAGAAGTTAAATCAAACAAAGCTCTGTCCAGTTTTTCGTTATTGATAACATAATCGTATTTTTCAAGCCCAATTTTAATTTCATCCCTTGCAGAGGCAAGACGCTTGAGAATATGTTCATGCGATTCAGTTCCACGACTCAAAAGACGCTTTTCTAATTCTTCGAACGATGGTGGTGTAATAAAAATTGTTACCGCATCGGGGTAATGAGCTTTGATCTGCAAACCACCTTGAACGTCAATATCAAACAAAACGTCTTTGCCGCTCTCTAAACTTTCAGCTGTCCATTGGGCACCTGATCCATAATAATTTCCATGCACGCATGCCCACTCTAAAAACTCATCCTTGTCGATCATCTGCTTAAAACTATGATTATCGATGAAGTGATAATTCACTCCCTCTTGCTCGCTCCCGCGAATAGGACGGGTGGTATAACTCACACTCAGCGCCAATTTGTCCATACTGTTATTGAGCAAATGCGCCAAAGTGGTTTTGCCTGTACCACTTGGAGCGCTTAATACAATTGGAAATCCCTTGCGTGCCATCTGTCACCACCTCTTACTCAATATTTTGGACTTGCTCTCGAATACGTTCAAATTCTGCTTTTAGATCGATCGCCTTGGCCATGATTTCATGCTCATGAGCTTTGGTGAGCAAGGTATTGCTCTCTCTCAACATTTCTTGACACAGAAAATCAAGCTTGCGACCTTTGAGGCCTTGCTCCTGACAGATTTTTGAAAAATGTTCAATATGTGCAGCCAGTCTATCAGTTTCTTCTTTAAAATCTGAACGCTCCACTAAAAGTGCGCATTCTTGATAAAGACGGTCCTTATCGATTTTAAAAGCAGCAAATACTTCTTTCACTCTTTGCTTAAAATTACAAAAACGCTCTTTAATAAGTTCCTGACTTCCTTCACTAATTGAGTTGACAATATCCCGACAAAAATCAATCGATTTTTTTAAGGGCTTAGCCAACAAAATTCCTTCTTGACGACGAGTCTTTTGAAGGTCTCCTAAAGCATCATTTAGTCCTTCTAAAGCAGCTTCCCTCAGTTCTTTTTCATCAATACTACTGCTTTGAACATTCCATAGATGCTGGGTTTTTAAAAAATCGCCAATGCTTACATCACCTTTAACAAGGGGATTTTCCTTGCTAAAGTTCAGAAGTTTTTCAAGCATTTCGCCTGCCGCTTGATTATCAAAACTTACCTGATGAGAAGTTTCAAAAGATTCTAATTTTAATGAAAGTTCTATTCGACCTCGGCAAAGAGACTTGGACATTATTTGCATGATTTCGGTTTCAAGAAATTGTAATTCTCGTTCAAGCCTGACTTTTAGATCAAGTCCCTTACTATTTACCGACTTTACCACCAATTCTAAATTAAAATCCGGACGACTGAGTCTCGCATGACCGACCCCCGTCATACTGACGAGGCTCCATGTGCGTTTTTCAACGCGATTATTTTCCTTTTGCACTTTTCATTACCTGATGAGGATCTAAAGCATCCCGCATGCCATCACCCAAAAAATTAAAGCAAGCAACCGTAACTAAAATAAAAAATCCAGGCCAAAAAGCCAGACTTGGCGATGTTTTTATGTAATCCACAGCATTATTGAGCATGTTGCCCCAAGATGAAACCGGGGGCTGGATACCTAAGCCCAAAAAACTTAAAGAAGCTTCATACAAAATATTTTCACCCACCGCCAGAGTGGTTGCCACAATGATTGGTGCAAGAGAGTTTGGCAAAATATGATGAAACATAATGCGAAAATGAGAAGCCCCTAAGGCTTGTGCAGCCATCACAAATTCCATATTTTTCAGCTGCATAGCGCTCGCTCGTGCAAGACGGGCAACAGTCATCCATCCAAAAAAAACTATAATAAGTATCAACTTGATAACTGAGGAAAAATTTCCTTTGCTGATACTTCCCCAAGGTACGGCATGAAAGAAAAGCCAATAGGCTGAAGTCATGACCACGGCAAGAACAAGACTATCGCGCATCATTTTAGGAAAATAATTTTTTTGCTTTTTTTTGCTGTATGAGTCAGCCAAAAATCTATAAAGCAGCACAAGACTAAAAATAATGAGCGCGATAGAAAATAAGCCTGATGGAGAACTTTTAACGTGCAAAAGCACTTCTAAATCCAAAGCCGCAAAAACTATCATCAAAGGCAATACAGGAACCGATAACATTGCATCGGTAAAACGCATCAAAAGTGTATCAATACGTCCGCCATAATAACCGGCCAATAAACCAATAAATGCACCTGTTATCGCCGAGGTAATGGCCGCCAAGAGGCCAACGCTCAGGGAAATTCTTCCCCCAAAAATAAGCCTCGTGAACACATCCTGCCCTAACTCATTGGTACCGAGTAAATGAGGATAAGAAGGGCTGAGGTTAGTATCAACAAGGATCGCATCTATGTGAGATACGCCCAAATAGTTTTCAATGAGCGTGGCACACAAAGAAAGCAGCAGCAAAAAAATTAAGACGATCAATGAGTAAAGTGCAAGTCGGTGTTTTTTGAAGCGACGCCAAATCAGACTGGCAAAACTTTCTAAAGGTTTGTCGGCAATAAGAGCTGTCATAAGCCCACCTATTGTTTGCGTATACGTGGATCAACTAAAACGTACAGAGCATCTGCCAAGAGGTTCCCCACCATTACCAAAACAGCAGAGATCAGAAACACTACAATGGCCACATAATAATCGCTATTTAACACGGCATCGTATTGCATTCGCCCAACTCCTGGCCATGAAAATACCGTCTCAGTCAAAACTGCTCCCCCAAATAAAGAGGGAAGCGACAATGCAAGAACAGTTACCACTGGAATCAAGGCATTGCGAAAAGCATGTTTTAAAATCACTTTCGCTTCACTCAAGCCCTTTGCTCGCGCAGTCCGAATATAATCTTTGGGCAAAACTTCAAGCATGCTTGCTCTCATATAACGTAGCCATCGTCCCACATAAAAAATTGAAAGCACCATGGTGGGAAGAACAGCATATTTGAGACGGTCGCCAATAATTTCAAAAGTATTGAGTCCATAGATGCCCGGTGTCTGCACCCCTCCTGCAGGAAAAAGCTGCCAATTTTCAGCAAAAAGGTAAATCATCATGATACCAAACCAAAAAACAGGCAGAGAAATACCCACAAACGCCAAAAAATTAACGACGTAATCAAGTCTTGAATATTGACGATACGCGCTCAACACACCCAAAGGAATTGCTATCAGAAGCGAGAGCAGTAAAGCCGGCAACATGAGCTGAATCGTATTCCCAATACGCCCCGTGCTCATAATATATCCGCTCATGCGAGTATCAGCCCTTTGTATTAAACTGTCATTTTCTCTTAAGCACTTACTGCTGCAGCCATCGCCATCGATACGATTTCCATCATCGCAGCTTTCTGATGGAGAAATATTGTTATCTCCGCAAATGGCTGGGGTTCCAAAAAGCAACTCATATACCGGCCTTTTATAAGCTTGAGAAAAACCCAAAGCTTTTTGATCTCCTACAAAAAAGAATAAAAATCCGCGGTTAAATTTATGCTGGTTAGCAATAACTCCATGTTCAATATCGAAAGCAAATTTTTGATTAGCACCATTCTGATCGCTCACTTGCACAGCTATCACGCTCTGCCCAGCTTTTTCAAAAAAATTACGATAATGTCCTTGAGAGTCAAGTTCCCCTAAGCTTGAATCAATCAATTTAAAACTGAGATCTCTTTGTTCAGGGTTGATGAGGAACTTTTTCAAATCAAGTTCAAAAACTCGTTCATCATTCTCGACCAATTGTGTAGTGATGGGCTTAATATAATTTCTGTTATTTAGTTCCTTTGATCCATGGCGAAGTAAAAAATGTCCTATCTTTTCCTGGCCATAACTATTTTCAATTTTGAACCAAACCTCATCTTTCAACTGAGGATCAAAACTCAACGAAAGCCCCTCAGCTTGAGCACCAAATAACCCAGTTAGCTTTAATTTTTTAGCACCTGCTTCTTCAATCAGCGCCATCAATTGGTTTTGCAAAGAAAGATTATGACTTGCCACAACTAAAAGAAGGTCTGAAACATTTTTTTTACTTAAGTACTCATTGATATCTGCGCTAAGATTGGATTTTTCCCAATCAGGCCAAATTTGTAAAAGCCATTTTTTAAGCTGCTGCTCATCGGGTTCAAAATTCGGATCAGAAATATAAGAGCCGAGTTCTATCCTAAGCTTGGATGTTTGCGGCGGCACATTGATGGCTGCTATGGGTAAAATAACAGGCGGACGGGCAGGATCTGGATAGCCCCATAGCCAGCGGACATACTGTATGTACCAAGGCTTATCGAGCCCGCGCAATTTTTTAAGTCGTGCTACATCCTGTGGTTTTATATTGGGATTACTGGTAATCAAAAGATCAACTGGATTACCAGGCATCGCTGTCAATAATCCAAAGAGCGCAGCACTGAGAGCAAATAAGATTACTATCATCTGCAGCCCACGTTGAAATAAATACCACATAGCTCCCCCCAAGTAAGCGCGTTGATTTAATTCCACGTCCACATAAAGGCATTCCATGTAACAGGCTGCAATGTTCCCGTGGGTTTCCAATTCTTAAGTCCCTTTTTCGTCACACTTACTTCAACTCCAAAGAACATAGGCAACGCCGGCAAATCTTGTGCGATCAAGCTCTCGAGTTCTTTACCTAACTTTACTCGTGCTTTTTCATCGAGTTCCAGTGATGCTTGTGCTATCAGATCGTTTGCTCTTTTGTTGCACCAACCCGAAAAATTTTGCCCTTGAAAATTATTCTTGGCACTGGGGATATAGTCACAACGCCATAGGGTATCAGATAATTTCACAGGATCTTTAATCCAGGCATACATAGCCATGCCACTAAACTTTCGTTTGCGCATAGTTTGACCAAAAAAAACTTTGGCCGGTTCATTTTTTATTTCAATATCAATGCCGATTGCACGCCACTGGGATTGGAGGAGCTGTTCCACTCGCTCCCTGGTTTTGTTCCCTGAGGTTGTCTGCAAAGTAAGCTTAAGCGCTTTTTTATCTTTTGTGCGAATGCTTTGACCTTTCTCAAGCTTCCACCCGGCCTCATCAAGCAACCGCTTTGCTTTCGCTGGATCGAAATTATACTTTGTAATCTCCTCATTAAAATATGGCGATTTTGGTGGTTCTGTTCCGTGAGCCACAGGTTGACGATCGCCAAAGAGCGAGCGGGCAATCCCTTCACGATCAGCGCCGTATGCCAAAGCCATTCGCACTTTTAAGTCCTTGAGAATTTCATTATCAAGATTGAAATCTATATGCTCCCACAACAACCCTTCAGTGTAATAAAAATCAAATTCATTTTTATGGCGCTTTTCAAACAACAAAGCCTGCTCCAAAGATAATCCTGTCGGTGAGATGGCATCTATTGTTCCCGAAATCAAATTCGATTCGAGCGTATTGGTTTGCGGAATAATACGCCAGATAATCTCTTTGAGTTTTGGCTTGAACTTACCTCTTATGTGAGGATTTTGCTCCGCAATAATATATGACCCTGCAGCCCATTCCTTGATACTAAAAGCTCCTGCAAGAGCAGGAGTTTGCCCAAAACGTGCTTTCTTAAGCTGTTCAGGAGCCTGGTTATAAAGCGGCTCTACAATATGTTTTGGCAAGGCGTCATGTTGCCGGTAGTTATGGTAATAAGCATAAGGCTCTTTCCATGTCACAATTAAAGTTCGTTTATCCTTATCAGCACTTTCCATTTTCTCTATTTTTTCGACAACTGTTCTATCAAGGATTTCCTGGTTAGGATTGGTATAGATTTTGTGAGCAAAAACAAAATCATCAGCAGTTAAAGGCACTCCATCGGGCCAAGCAAATTCTTCTCGAATATGCCAAGTAGTGCGCATTTTCTTAACACCATTTTCCTTAAACAACTCTAACAATCCATTCTCTTTAGTAGGTATTTCTTTTGCCGCCCAAGGAACTAAGTGCCAATTTTCATCAAAATTAGTCAAAGAATAATTACCAACCCCTGACACCTCCTCAGAAGCCAACATTTCTTTGAACGGAGAAAAAAGTGTGTCTGGCTCTTGTGCTATTCCAATGGTAACTGAATTTTTTTGCTCTTCAGATTTTTTGGCAGCAGGCTGACTTGATCCTGAGCTTTTATTCTGACATGCATCGCAGGATGACCAAAAAACTAATGTAGACAACCAAAAGAGTGTGATTAAGAATTTTTTTCGCATGAATCTTGGTCCACTGTTAACAAGAAATAGTTTCAGTTAAAGTTTTGATGCCCTTCTATTCTAAAGCTTAACAACTTGGCTAGAAGTAATTGGCGTATGCATTAATAAGTGGCATACTTCGCCAGGCACCTTGTCAATAGATGAAGGGTTTTAGTTATATAGGTGATAAAAGATGAAAAGCGCAAATTATTTTTTGAAAACAAGCTCCTTAGTGCTACTGATGAGCACAATATTCTTCTTGCAAGGCTGTAAGCCACGCTTATTGCCAAGCACTAACGTACCTGCAACTCGAGAAAATAAAGAAATAATTAATTTTCTTGAGCAATACAAAGCTGCAGTTGAAAAACGCTCTGTAGAAGCCATAATGGAGCTTGTAGCCAAAGACTATAAAGACAACATGGGCAACCCCGAGGATCCTTCTCTCTATACCGATTATTTAGGACTTAAAGAAAGACTCGAAAAAATAATCCCTCGCATTCGAGATATCCGTCTAGGGCTATTCATTCAACACATCTCCCATCTCGACAAACACCGATATGAAGTAGTTTTCTACTTTAACAAACAGATATTGACAGATGTACCCTCAGGAGAAAAATGGATTTCCATAAAAGAAGTAAGCCGTATGGTGCTTCGTCGTCGTGATGATAAAAATGCGCCTTACAAATTTGAAATTTTACAGGGAATATAGAGCTATGACCCCGATCGAGACAATTAAAAGCACCATAAAAGAGCACCTCAACAGTGCTCTTTTTTGTATGGAAACCCCTCCACCTACCTTTCGAGGCAAAGTCAGAGATATCTACGATCTTAAAGAGCGTTTACTCATCATAACCAGCGATCGTGTCAGTGCCTTCGATAGAGTTTTAGGGAGTGTACCTTTAAAGGGAGCGCTTTTATGTGAGCAAGCATACTGGTGGTTTAATCAGCTTAAACATATCTGCCCAACTCATTTTATTGAGCGGCCGGATCCACAAGCCTTTATTGTTAAAAAAGCTACCCCTCTTAAAGTTGAAGTAATTGTGCGAGGATTTCTGGCAGGCTCGTTGATGCGTCAAGAAAAGAGTACGCGAGGCCAAGAATATGGCTTAACAATTGATCCATCCATGAAAGACTATGAGCGTTTTGATGAGCCAATACTGACTCCCACAACCAAGGGTGAGGTTGGAGAAAAAGATTGTGCTCTTACTCCTGATCAGATCATTTCTTCTGGTTTGCTCAGCTCAACTCAGTGGCAACAAGTAGCCGAATATGCCCTCGCTCTTTTCAAGTTTGGTAGTAAAAAGATGCAAGAGCACGGGCTTTATTTGGTTGATACCAAATATGAATTTGGTGTGTTAGGTGATGACATCATACTGATCGATGAGATTCACACCTCAGACTCATCGCGTTTTTTTGTCATCGATGACTACAAGAAAAAAATTGTTCATAACTCAACACCTATGATGCTGGATAAAGAATTTCTGCGACAAAATATTTTAAGCACCTTAGGCACTCATACAGCTGAACAGCTTGAAGATTATAAGCTTAGTGATGATGTGCGTACAGAATTGGCTGCACGTTATTGGTACCTGACTGAACAAATTACAGGGCTTGATTTTATTGCTCCACCAGTGGGAGCCGCTGAAAGACTTAGAGACTGGTTTAAAAAGATCAAAAGCTAAAAGCTTATCAACATGGGTGTTTTCATATGAAGCGCCCATCTTTGAATTCACTACCCACACATTTCTATGCTATGGATGCCAAGGATGTAAGTTATTCTCTTTGGCAAAATCTAAGTCATTCTCAGGTTCATAGGTGTTGTTCCCAAAACTTTATTTGAGGGCCCTCTTACGAATCGTTGGAGCAAGCTTTCGATAGAAGGTACACCAGCAAAACGATCGCCTCATGTCGCTAGGTTGGTGGTTTAAAGAACACTGCTGTTCTACAACATGTCAGTCAGCTTTGACACAACGGTAGAGCTCACTCAAATCATAGGCATTAACGATGGTTTGAATAAACCTTTGAAACGCTCTTTTGGGATTCATGTACGATCTTGTTTCATGGTTGCCAACCACGAGTTTTTCAAGTCGAGAAAAAAATATCTGCGGCAGATAATTGTTTCGCAACAAAAAATAATCAGCCATCAACTGAGATGTTCTGCCATTGGCATCACTGAAAGGATGCACTGAAACAATAAAATATCGGCACATAAATGCCGCATAGATAGGATCTTTTACCAAGGCTTCATTGAGCCATAAAAAAAATCTTGACATTAAAGTACTTAGTTCAGCTGGTGATGGATGTTTGACCCCAAAAGTAAAAATATCTTGAGTTCGAAAAAAAATTTTATTTTTGCCCGTCAACATCGCATTAAGGTGAAGTAAATCTCCGAGCGCAGGTATTTTTTCCTTTAGCAACCAGTCGTTGAGTAATAGCTGTGCATTTACCCACTGCATCATTGCTGATTGAGACCGACGCAGAGTGTTGGATGCATGGGTGCGATAAGTATTTAGACAGGCTATAAATTCATGGGTGATATTTCTTTCATTTTTGGTGAACATATTTTTTCTGCGTTGCAATACTAAAAGCTCATCTGCCCGCAGAGATTCCTTCGAAACATCACTCATTAAAAAATTATAAAGGAGCTCACCAGATTGCTTCTGGTACAGAAATTTATTTTTCATGCAATGGCATCGAGTCAATATTAATTGATATACTCTCTCTACCTTGATGGAACTCTGATACAAATTTTGTTTTCATAGAGACTCTCCAACTTCGGCTGTTTTCATTATAAAATAGCTCGAGCTTCTCATTTCCTTCCAAAGATTCACAATCATTAAAGCTTGAAGAACAACGTGCTGCCACATATTTCTTGACATTGTTTTCATGGGATACCATTTGAAACACAGCATTTCCATCGCTATCATAGTCACCCAACAAAAAACGTTTCTTTGATGTTCCATAATTAAGATAGACTCTGCCCATCAGTTCCACTGCTACATTGCGTGAGCTATCGAGAAAACTTCCTAACTCAAGCTCAAAGTGCACATAATAGTCACCTCCATTGTACTTGAAATTTTTTTCTAGGCTCAATGAAGAGATGGTTCGTGCCCCAGTATTTACCACAGCAGCATGAGACAAGGATGGAAGCGTAATGGTGCCAAGTGTTTGCGTTAAAATAAGCGATGATAACGAAATTGCTTTTTTCTTCACTTTTTTTCTCCCTAGAAAAGTGAAGCTAAAACATGAACGGCAAAATTTTTATTTTCCAAAAATAATTATGGTGAAGAATTATTACTCTGCTGTCTGATTGCCTCAAAACTAACGATGGCTGCACATTGAGCCAAATTGAGAGAACGCACGGGCCCTAACTGAGGAAGCGTGATGATACGCTCAGGATTTTTTTTTAAAACCTCATCTTTGATGCTACCAGTTTCAGGACCAAGTACCACTACTGAAGAGCGTTTGAGTTGGACGTCCCACGGCCGTTGCGAGCTACCAACTTCGAGGAGCCATGGCTCCAGTCCCAACAGACTTAGACAACGCTCCAAACTCTGATGAAAATGCAATCGTGCTCCATAAAAATAATCTAGACCGGCTCTCCACTTAGTTTTATCTGCCTTATCAAAAATCAAAGGCCCACAGACATGCACTGCGCATTGAGTAGCCACACTCAAGCGAACGATGGCTGCAATATTTCCTGCAATACAAGGGCGATCAAGCACGAGATGAAGAGTTGGACTGGTTACAATATGAGCGTTCACAATATTTTTGCTATTTTAATAGTGGCTTAAGAAACGGTGCCCACGCTAGCATAAGATCTTTTATCGTCAAGCAATTACTATTTAAATAACAACGGACTATAGCTTGAAAATGATTTCAAACGGCTTTTATAGCTCTCTTTGCCAGGGGCAAGTTGAATAGCCTTTTCCATGAGACTTTTCGCCTTTAAAGTATTTCCCTTACGATATTTAACTTCTGCAAGCGTATCGATGTAATCAGGATTTCTAGGTTCAAGCTTGATTGCCATCTCGGCATAACCCTCGGCAAGATTGAGATCCTTCGTGTCATGACTATAATTTTGCGTGATAATATACGCAGCGTTGTTATAAGCATTGCTTGATTTTGGGTTGAGACGTATAACTTCTTTATAAATATCAAGCGCCTCGTTATCTCTCGTTTCCTTTTGCTCAAGATGGGCGATCCTAAGCCATAATTCCGATGCCTTTGGGTTGAGACTTATTCCATTGATGAGAGTCTCTTTAGCTTGGAAACTATTTCCTATAAGCTCAAGAGCCCCTGCGACCCTAAGATAAGCCGACACATCATGTTTGTTTTCAAAGATTTTTTGTTGCCCCAACAATATTTCATCGTCCAAAAACAGCTCAAAACTCTGAACTAACAGTGCGCGAAGAAGCTCGTCTTCCTGGTTATTCTCTAAGGCCCCCAAGAGAATATTCATGGCTTCTTGATGTTTTTTTGCTTTGTTAAGCTCAAGAACTTTTCTTGAAAGAGCTTCTAAATCTACGATGCCATCATTATTTTTTATTGATGCGGGAGATACATCTGGTCTCGAGACGACCCCCATCAATATCGCTGGAGCGATCATACCACTTAATAGCAGTAACAAAACGCCGCCCAAAAGGTGCTGAAAATTCTTGCTTTTCATGTCTCTATGTAACGTTTGAACACAACAGGTGCCAGAGAAATGTTTAAGATCCAAAACGTTCTCATAAAAAAACGGCCTTACGGCCGTCTCTATTTTCTATAACCTGTATTTTTAGGCTAGTGGCGACTACACACTTCACTTCCCTTAAAAAACCAGCTTACTTCAAATGAAGCTGTTTCAGGCGCATCTGAACCATGAACAGTGTTTTCACCTATGGATTTTGCATAAAGCTTTCTGATTGTTCCGGGTTGGGCGTCTGCCGGATTGGTTGCCCCCATGATTTCACGGTTCTTAAGAATGGCGTTTTCGCCTTCCAAAACCATCAAAAGCACAGGCCCCGAGCACATATACGACACGAGCTCACCAAAAAATGGACGTGCCTTATGCACAGCGTAAAATCCTTCAGCTTCATGACGACTCATGATCTGCATACGGCTCGCTACAAGCGAAAGACCATTTTCTTCAAATAAGCTAATGATTTTACCAATAAGATTTCTGCTCACGCCATCAGGTTTAATAATCGATAAAGTTCTTTCAATAGCCATTGGGCATCTCCTATTTTTTCAAAGCGTTAATAGCAGCCCTCAATCGAGTGCGGCACCTCTCCTTTCCTAGCACAGCCATAGTATCAAACAACGGCGGTGATGCTTTTTTACCACTCACCATCATTCTCAATGGCATGAAAAGATTTTTAGCAGGCATACTTTGCTCTTTAAGAAAATTCTTTAAAGCACCACTGATTGACTCTGAGGAAAATTCTTTAAGATTTTCCAATACTTCCAGCGTTTGTTCAATCACAAGCGCACTTGATTTTGCCTCAAGCTCGCCGATCAAGTAATGTTCTTTTGCTACAGCTACATCCGCTTTGAAAAAAAAGTCTGCGTACTCAATAAAGTCCTCCGATTTTTCAACGCGCTCTTTTACCAGCGGTACGATTTTACTAAGGTACTCACTGCTAAAGAGTTGCTCTTGCAAATAAGTTACAATTTGATCTTCACTGCGAAGCTCACGCAGATAACGCCCATTTAACCAGAGCAATTTCTTGACATCAAAAACAGGACCGCCCAAAACAATTTTTTGCAAATCAAAATTTTCTACAAATTCAGTCAAAGAAAATATTTCATTTTCTTGGCTTGAATAAGCCATGAGCCCCAAGAAGTTAAGCATGGCATCCGGAAGATAGCCTGCTTCTTTGAAATAATGGAGTGAGACAGGATTTTTTCGCTTTGATACTTTTGATTTATCTGCATTGCGAAGCAGTGGTAAGTGACAAAACTGAGGTTTTTCAAACCCAAGCGCTTCATAGAGTAAAATATGTTTTGGCAACGAACTAATCCACTCTTCTCCGCGAATTACATGAGTGATACCCATGAGATGATCGTCTATAACATTGGCCAGATGATAAGTAGGAAAGCCATCACTTTTTACCAAAACCTGATCATCAACCTCAGTGCAATTGATAACAATCTCCCCACGCAGCGCATCCTGCATATGCATTTGCCCTTCAAGAGGAGTTTTTAGCCGAACTACAAATGGAGTGCCTTCTTGAATGGCTTGTTCAATAATCTGAGGATTTTGCTTTCGACAGTGGCCATCATATCCTGTGGGTTGTTTCAAAATTTGCTGACGCTTTCTCAGTTCTGCAAGTCTTTCACCCGTGCAAATGCATTTATAAGCTGCTCCATTGTCAACAAGCTTTTGAGCGTAGCTTTTATATATGTGTGAACGTTCACTCTGACGGTAGGGACCATTCGGGCCCCCTACATCAGGCCCCTCATCCCAATCAAGCCCCAACCATTTAAGAGCCGCCAATATCTCATCCTCACTTTTGCGTGTCGAGCGAGCTCGATCTGTATCTTCTATTCGAAGAATAAATTTACCCTTATTTTTTCTCGCAAATGCAAAATTAAAAAGGGCCACATAGGCAGTACCAACATGGGGGTCACCGGTTGGAGATGGCGCTATACGAACGCGTATTTCGCTTGTCTTACTCATTTTTTGCCTCTTTCAATAAAAAATTCTCAACGTGGCGAAAATGAACTGAAGAGGCTTACTAAGCAATACCCGAAATCACGTGTCGTATCATGATCTAATTTTTACATAATAAAAACAGGCAAATAACTATTTATACATGCACCCACATTCAACCATCGTTACATACAGACCAAGACATATTAATGCTGATCTTTTTCTTGTTTTTAATATGGTCTTTTTGTTTAATCAGCCGCTCGTTGGGGGTGGCAAGGAGTAAGGTCATGAGAATTCGTTTTGGTTTGTCTGTGTTGGCAATCCTATTTTTGGTTCCATTGGCATCATCAGTAGCAAATGCTGAAGTTGCAAATTCTGATGAAGCTGTATTGAGCATTGATGCAGTTAAAAATGCATTGGACAACACTGCAATTGATAATGCTGATTTCAGCAACGCTGACGACAGTGCTATCAATCTTGATGATGGTGCTTCAGACAGCTGGCGTCGTCATCATCGTGGCTGGGGACGTCGTTTCTGGCGCGGTGGCTGGGGTGGTTACTATCCATATTATGGTTATGGATATGGATATTACCCATACAACTACTGGAACTACTACTATCCTTGGTACTGGTAAAAATTACACAGGATATAGCCAGACATGAAAAAGAAGCTGCCATTTTGGCAGCTCTTTTTTTTACTAAATTTTTATCTGATCTATAAAAACACAAGAATTAACTGGGTGACTTGGTTAGGCTCAATTAATAACAACAAAAATAAAATCATATAAAGAGGGAGATATATTCATGCAATTGAGGTTATTTATTGCTCCGTTAGCTATTTGCACTTTTTTTTTAGGAGCTAATCTCGCATATAGCGAAACTCCAAACAACGATGAAAATACTAATGCCAGCCTTTCCTTAGATGAGCAAGCTGCAGACTCATTCGTCTATTACCCAGGTACCAACTATTACTGCTATCTCTATCCATATGATCCAAGCTGCTATGGCTCGGGCTACTATCCTTATTACGACTACGGTTATTATGGATCGAGTTATGGCCACCATCGTCGCGGACATGATCGCCATCATCGCCATCATCGCCGACACCATAGACGCTAATTTAGTTTAATGGGCTAAAAAAATCCCCCACGGCTATTACAAAAATGGCCGAGGGGTTTTTATCCGAAGTTCCTACAAATCCTAACCTATGACCTCTTTAACCTTGGCCCCAATTTCTACGGGAGTCGGCGCTATAGCGATGCCTGCTTCTTTAAGAGCCTCTATTTTTGCTGATGCAGTCCCTTTGCCACCAGAAATGATAGCACCGGCATGCCCCATGCGTTTACCTGTCGGAGCGGTAAGACCAGCAATAAAACCAACCACAGGTTTTTTCACATTGTTACGAATAAAGTAGGACGCTTCTTCTTCATCGCTGCCACCTATTTCTCCAATCATAACAATAGCCTTTGTTTCCTCATCTTTTTCGAATGCTTCTAGTGCATCGATAAAAGATGTCCCTATGATCGGATCCCCACCGATACCAATGCATGTTGATTGTCCAATACCCAGCTGAGTGAGCTGATAGACCGCCTCATAGGTCAAAGTCCCTGAGCGAGAAATAACACCAACAGGCCCAGGTTTGTGAATAAATCCTGGCATAATCCCGATTTTGCATGCATCTGGCGTAATGATACCTGGGCAATTTGGACCTATAAGACGAGTTTTTTTGCCTTTGAGCGCTTGTTTGACGCTCACCATATCGAGAGTAGGAATTCCTTCAGTAATACACACAACAAGATCAAGTTCAGCATCGATCGCTTCTAAAATAGCATCTGCAGCCCCAGGCGCAGGAACATAAATGACCGAAGCATTTGCTCCTGTTCTCGCTTTTGCTTCGTGGCAGCTTTCAAAAATATCTACCCGATCGAGAAATTTTTTTCCACCTCTTTCAGGGGTAACTCCGGCCACCAATTTGGTTCCGTATTGAAGCATTTGCTCTGCATGAAAGGCACCAGCTTTTCCTGTAATACCTTGAACCATAACTTTTGTGGAATTATCTATATAAATCGCCATGCTATCTATCCCTCTTTGTTATTATTTGACCTGAGCCACAGCAAGCTTGGCACCTTCCAACATGTCATTGGCAGCAATGATACTCAGCCCCGATTTATTCAATATCTCTCTTCCCGCATCCACGTTGGTCCCTTGCAGGCGCACAATAAGAGGCAATTTTAATTCTAAAGATGACGCAGCCTTAACCACGCCCTCAGCAATGACATCACATTGAGCTATTCCACCAAAAACATTGACAAATATGGCTTTGACCTGTGGATCACGCACAATAATGCGCAATGCTTCTTCTACTCGTTCTTTGGTAGCGGAACCGCCAACATCCAAAAAATTTGCAGGTTGCCCACCAACGTGTTTAATAATATCCATTGTCGCCATGGCAAGTCCCGCACCATTGACCATGCAACCAATAGAACCTTCGAGAGCAACGTAGCTCAATCCATGATGTTGAGCCTCGATCTCTTTGGCATCTTCTTGACTTGGATCACGCATTTCACTCAATGCTCTTTGGCGAAAAAGCGCATTGTCGTCGATTGTCATTTTGGCATCTAATGCAACAACGCGATCTTGATCAGTAATAATCAAAGGATTGATCTCAATCATTGAGGCATCACAATCCAAAAATGTTCTGTACATTCCCATAAGCATTGCAACAAATTTTTTCTGAACAGCCTTATCAAGTTCGAGTTCACGAGATAGCAAACGAATTTGAAAGGGCATGAGACCAATACTTTTATCGATATAAACACGTTTGATGCTTTCTGGATTTTTTTGTGCGACCTCTTCAATATCCATGCCTCCTTCTTTGGAAGCCAAAATACACATCTGGCTGCTTGCTCTATCCACCAGCATACTCACATAAAGCTCTTTTTTAATGCTGGTACCCTTTTCGATCAAAACACATGAAACCTTTTGCCCCAGCCCTGTTGTCTGAGCTGTTTTAATAGTCATGGCAAGTATTTCTTCTGCATACTGGGCTGCTTCCTGCTCATTTTTGGCAAGCTTTACGCCTCCAACTTTCCCACGTCCTCCAGCATGCACCTGAGCTTTAACAGCACACGGTACGCCGATCTCTTTGATAGCTTGCTTAGCTTCTTCGAGGGTAAAACATACTTGAGACTCCAGTGTGTAAACACCGCGTTTACGCAAAATATCTTTTGCTTGGTATTCGTGTAACTTCATGGGCATCAACCTATCTTTTTGGACTTTATCATTCTCTTAGCGATGATCCCATGGCTTCACAAGGAGGGCTCCTTTTGAAGGCTTCAATAAAAATTAGAGGCGCAGAAAATTCTGCGCCTATCGATTTGAGCTTAGATTAGATCTAATACCCAAAGCCATAAATCACTGCGCCTTTAACTTCTAAGCGCCCGCAGCAAAGCGAGGACTAGGAAGGAATTAAAGGCTCAGTGATTTATGGCTTTGGTATAAACCGCAGCTTATGACAATAAAACCAAGGCTTTCTAAAATTGGCATGTTCCCGCTGGGCAATAATCTGATGTCAATGGATTTTCGTGAAGATGCAAATAAAATTGCTGACCTTTGAGCGCCTCGAGGGGGCTTATATCCGAGATATTATTGTAGCTTAGAGCAATATAGTAAGAAATATTCTTGAGACTAACCAGCGGGCTTACATCACTGATTCGATTGTGTGAAAGATCGAGAGCACTAAGCTTTGTTAAATTTCCTAGTCTCGAAATATCAGTTAGATTGTTTCTGTTCAAAACTAAGCTTTCAAGTTCACTCAAAAGTCCAATTTCAAAAATATCATGTAAAGAGTTATCGCTTAAATTCAGTTCTTTTAACTTCCTAAAAGAAGCTAAGCCTTGTGAGTCAAATATTTTGTTGTGGCTTAAATTAAGGCTTTTTACCTGATGTAGTCCCACTAAATTCTCCAAAACAGAGACATCAGATATTCTATTATCATCGAGAGTTAATTTGTTTAAATTTATAAGCACATTAAGTGGTTTTATACTATATATTTTATTTTTTCTAATGTTCAGTTCACGCAAATCAGACATATTTTTGACGCCATCTATTTCATCAAATTCATTTTCACTGAGGTTTAAGAACTCCATATTAACCAGATTTTTAAAATAGCCAGAGTTAGATAAATTATTTTTTTCAAGGTCTACTTTTCTAAGCTTGGTTAACATAGCAATATCATTGACAATGCCGATAATATTATTTGATAAATCGAGTTCTTCAAGTTCAAATAAATTCTTCAAGAAACTAGCATAACGAAGCTGAGAATTTGTAAAAACTAATTTTTTAAGCTGAGAAAATTTTCTGATACTATCAACGCCTTTTCCTATTTCGACATAGTTCAATTCCAAATTCAAAAGCTTTGAATTTATTTTTTCAGGCATCAATAACTCATCAATCGTGCTATTTCTTATTTCTAAATTTTGTAGTTCTCTAAGTTCATGTAGGCTATCGATACGATTAAAATCTAAGCCTGCAATACTCAGCCTCTTAAGCGCTATAAGCTTGCTAAAGATTGTAAAATCCTTAAAAGTTGCAAGCCGGTATCCTGAAACATCCAGTGCTTCCAATTTTATTGCCGTATCAATGAGTGCGAAATTGCCAATCTGACCATTATGCGAATGATAAGCTGTTACTCTGAGCTCCTTAAGCTTTGCAAAATGTGAAAAATCAATTAACTGCGAACTATTAAGCTCTAAACTTTCCAAAGAACTTAATTGATCGAGATTGACTAAAGGTTGAGAACCAATCAAAAGTTCCAATTTTTTCAGCGCAGGCATCTTGGCAAGCGGTGCTACATCAAAAATGCCTATTTCCTCTGCTAAGTACGCAATGCTAATTTCTTCGATCCAATCAAGAGCTATCAATGGCTTAAGAGCCCCCAAGGGCTCTTTGGGAGCGGCAAAAGAACTTCTATGATCAGCAAAATAAAGCTTTTTCTTTTCTTGTAATCGAAGCGCTATTTCTTCGCAGCTAAGGGGAAATGACTCTAGTTGCCCTTGCACAGCATCGTTAATTGCCTTTATGCTTTGACGTTCGAGACTGGGCAAATTGCTATCTCGGCACATAGCTAAGAAATCTGCAACACTCGCTTGTGATTGCAATGAAACAAAAAAAATAATTGTTGTCATCAAAAGAAAATTTTTCATACTCCCTCCGTGTTTCAACTTAGAAGGAAACTTACAAAAAAATGATTATTCGCTTTTAACTATGGTGATGATAGATGCTTCTTTCGCCTAAGCATCAAGGTGTTTTTGTAACTCTTTTTGAAAATCTTCACTTAAGCAAGAAAAAAATTGCTTAAGCTCAACATTTGGCGCGCAACGATGTAATGAAGTAATAGCCAAACCAGCAATACCGCACGGATCGATAGCACCAAATAATTTTCCATCGTTGAGCACATTAACGGCCATACCGTGAGAGGTGATGTAATTTTTTATTCTCAGCCCGATAAAAGCAACTTTTTTGCCATCGATAAAAATGCCCGGACCCAAGCTTGAGCATGTACCTGCCACTCCATAACGCACAAAGGTCCTTAACAAAGCACTTTCTAAAATGGAGATCAAGCGGCTTGGATAGATACGATGAAATTTAATATTGAGAACGGGATAGAGCACCACTTGCCCTGGCTCATGAATAGTTGCACCACCGCCGCGTTCAATCGTGCGCAGCAAAATATCTTTTCGTTTGCTAAGTACATGGTGATGAATAATGGATAGACGAGGGTTTTTCCCCATAGTGATCACCGATTCTTTATGACTTCCTATGCCGATAATGATCAACGAAGGATCTTTAGTAACCTGAGCACGAGCTTCTTCCATAAAAACAAGTGCATCGTCATAAGGCCATTGAGCAAAAGTTTTGATGATAAATGCTGTCATGTGCTCTACCTAAATAATGCATCGGCAATAAAAAAGCCCCGAAATAAATTCCGGGGCCAGGACTATTGATATTTTATTTATTTATTATTGAGGAGCGACGTTTCTGTTTTTTCCTTCACCAACACCATCGGGATTACCGAGGTCTCTTCTAGAAAAGGCACCTTGGCTTCCGCCTTTGTAGAATGAACCTTGCTCATAGGTTTCATTGCTTGTGTGGTTATACATTCCAGGAAGTACAACTTCCAATGCTGTTGCATCAGCAGACTTCACACCTGGAGCAGGAGCCTTAGCACCACGAGCGCCCGGAAGAAATGCTGTTTCTCCTGGATAGTAGTTGCTTAGACCACGAACGCTTAAGTTGTTGTTGTTACCTGTTGCATAGGTACCTTGGTTGATTTTCTTAGCCAGTGGAGCTGCAATCGGTACAACTTCTGGATTAACTCCTGATCCAAATGCAACATTACCAGCCATACCACCATCAGGTTCGGTCAAGAATCTGAACCAACGGGTCATTTGCATACGGTTTCTAAAACCACCAGGTACCCCAGGCCCACCACCAGGAATTTTGCTTACGTCTGGGAAAAAGTTATGTCCTTGAGGAAAGTCATAGAGACTTAGGTCACGCAATGGACCAACGTTAATATGGCAATCTGGATCTTCTGGACCAGCAAGTCCATCACCATCTACATCCCAAAATGCACGGCAACGACCATATTGAGTAAAGCTTGGTAGACCGTTGTACATTGCTGGTAGAACATTGGAGCTTGCATCACTGAGAGCCGTGCTCTCTTGGCTTGCCATATCTTCCACTGGACCACAGGCATTCATAAGAATTACCCCAAACGGTACCATGAGAATTCCTAGTATTTTTACAATTTTTTTGTTCATATACCCACCAACTTTTTACTGTTAAATGCGAAAGACAGTTGGGACTTAATACCCACACTTACTTCACATGTGTTGTTGGCGCGTATATAGTATCAAGCAAAACCTCATGCAGGTTTACATGTAGCTTAATAGATCACTTTAACCCAATTCAATTAATTAGAAATACTCACTTTTAACAACAAAAAACTTTACTTAATTTAAACTTATTGATTATTTGGGGGTTAGCAAAAAAAATGGCTAGTTAAAGCACCAGCCAAAAAAACGTGGATTTTTTAAAAATTTTCAACATCTACCATGAAAATATATTTTATATCTCTTTATAAGGCACTCATCATCACAATCAAAATGGCAAGGGGCGCAACAACCCCTATGAGCACACGCCACATAGGAAAGAAAAATTTTCTTTTAAACGAATTATCACCAAACAGATGTTCGGATTTGATGACGCGCGCAGCAAAAAGTGAGATAGCAATACCACCGATAGGTAGAAAAATATTGGTAGAAAGATCAGCAATAAAATCAAATACTCCAAAACGACCAAATAATTTAACCTCTGACCAAAGATTAAATGAACAAGCGCAGATGATGCTCCCTATAAAAGTAGCCATACCCACAATCACGCTTGCCGTACGGCGGCTCATTCTCATTTTGGCTATGCAGTGCTCTACTAAAGGCTCTGCAAAAGATAGTGAAGATGAAAGAGCAGCAAAAAAGAGCAGGAGAAAAAACAATGATCCCCAAAAGGCTCCAAAAGACATCTTAGCAAAAACAATGGGCAAAGAAACAAACATCAAGCCTGGCCCCTGAGCAGGAGAAAGGCCAAAAGAGAAAATCAATGGAAAAATTGCCATACCAGAAAGAAGCGCAACCAACACATCAAGACCAGCAATCACCAATACAGCACGCGTGACCGAAATCTTTTTAGGAAGATGCGAGCCATATACCATCATGGCACACGCACCCACAGCCAAAGTAAAAAATGCGTGGCCCAAACTAGAAACAATGATTCCAGGTTCAATTTTTTGTGGTTCAAAACTAAACAAAAATTTTAAAGCTTCTCTAAAACCATCGCTCAAAGATGCATCGAGCACCAATACAAGCAGTACTACCAACAAGGCGGGCATCATCCATGAGCATGCGCGCTCAATGCCTTTTTGCACCCCAAAAAAAACAATGGCCATAGTAAAAAAAATAAAGAGCAAAGCGCAGCTCATCAGCATTGTTGGCTGAGATAAAAAATTTGTCCAAATGATTTGTATTTGGTCGGGAGTTTTTTGAGAAAATTTCCCTATCACCGAAAATATAAAATAGGCAATACTAAAACCTGCCACAACGCTGTAAAAACAAAAAACTAAAAATAAGGTCGTAAGCCCAAGGTACCCTGTGTAACGCCATTTTTGCGAAAGATTATTGCTACAAGCCAAACTTGAAATGCTGCTTATGGCATCACTCTGCCCTAGTTTTCCAAGCATAATCTCGGCAATCATGACAGGAACTGCCACTAGTAGAACAAAAAACAGATACATGATGACAAATGCAGATCCGCCGTGGCTCCCTGCCATATAAGGGAATTTCCAAATATTACCCAGACCAACCGCAGCCCCAGCAGCAACCCAAATAAAAGATAAAAAAGACGACCATTTTTCTCGCTGATGTCCGCTCATTTATTCTCCACTACTTTTCATAGGCAATTTAATCTTCATCTATACACCCATTAACTTTTTCAATTCTTTTATAGGGCGGATTCTTTGATACAAGCAGGTGAAAAGCCTCTTTCTTCCAAACAATACATCAAAAATACTTTTACCATACTCATGTATTACTTTTATTTACTTTTTTAATTCAAACATTAATATCAATTAAATTTAACAATATTTACCAGCAAATAAAAAAGTTAAAACACGATCATTAGAAATAAAAAAACAAACAGATATAATCATAATTCAATAAATATCAGGGATCTTCATGAGCACTATTAAACCGATAAAACCTCTTAATTATTTATTATTACGCTCTAAATGTGACCCCAACAATTTTTCGTTTACAAGTTCTGCCGACATACCTGACTTGGAAGAGTTTGTCGGTCAATCACGAGCCCTTGATGCAGCCAGATTTGGTATATGCATAGCACGCGATGGATTTAATATTTTTGCCTTGGGACCTAAAGGTGTAGGCAAGCTTTCCATCATGCAGGCACTTTTAAAGCAGCAAGCCCAAAGCATGCCAAGCCCTCATGACGCCTGCTATGTGCACAATTTTGAAAAGCCCAACAGTCCTCGTCTCCTTCTATTGCCGCAAGGTCTTGGTCAAAAATTGTCACGAGATATGTCTTCACTTGTGGAAATTTTAAAAACTTCCATACCAGCTATTTTTGATATGAAAGAATTTGCTCAGCGCATCAAAGAAATCGATGAAAAAACTCAAAAAAAAGAATCGAGCGCTTTAAAAAAACTTGAAGATGCCGCCCAACAGCAAGACGTAGCTATTCTTCGCACCGCTGAAGGATTTGTATTAGCTCCCACGCACAACCAAGAACTTATTTCTGAAGCTGATTTTCAAAAACTTCCCAAAGAAGAACGAGAGATAAGAGAAAAAAATATGGAAGAGCTAAGAAAACAGCTCACCAATTATTTAAACCAAATTTCCGCCTGGAATAAAGAACACCGTAAAGAAGTAAAAGAGGCACTCAAATATTTCACCATGTTGCAAGTGGGAAATAGTATCGACGATATCAAAAAAAATTATCAACATGTGCCAGAGGTCATCACCTATTTGGAACAGGTTCAAAAAGCCATTTTGGATAACCCCACAGATTTTCGTAAACAGACTGCGGGAGCAGCATATTTAATGGCTCAGGAATATGAAAGCAGCTCTCTTAATCGCTATAAAGTCAATGTCTTTGTTGATAACAGCAAACAAAGCGGCGCACCTGTTGTCTATGAAGATAATCCAAGCGTAAGCAATCTTGTTGGTCAAATAGATCATATTTCAAGGCTTGGCGCTCTTACAACCGATTTCAGTTTGATAAAATCCGGCGCACTGCAAAAAGCCAATGGCGGTTTTCTTGTACTAGATGCCTACAAAGTACTTACTCAACCATTTGCTTGGAGTGTTTTAAAACGTTCACTGCGTGCTAAAAAAATTGTCACAGAAAATATTAACCAGATGCTGGGTTTTTTAGGCAGCGTAACTCTCGAACCAGAACCTTTAGCATTACAGCAAAAAGTTATTCTACTGGGAGATAGAAGAACCTATTACATGCTGTGCCAACTCGATCCGGAATTTTTAGAGCTTTTTAAAGTTGCAGCCGATTTTGATGAAGAGATCGATAGAAACCCAAAAAATGAATTTCTATTTGCTCAACTTCTAAAAAAATTATCCAAAAAAGAAAACTTAAAACCTCTGAGTAAAGCAGCTGTTGCCAAAATGATTGAGCATGGGTCACGATTAAAAGAGGACTCGCAAAAAATTAGCACCCATGCGCGCAAACTTTCTGATTTGTTGCATGAGGCTGATCATTATGCGCAGCTTGAACAAAGTCAAAACATCAATGAACTTCATGTAAACAAAGCTATTGCACAACAAGAAATACGAGCCTCTCGCATTAAAGAAAAATTTTTTGAAAGTATTCATCGCGGCATTTTTATGATCGATACCAACGGTAAAAAAATAGGACAACTTAATGGACTGTCTTATGTTTTGGTAGGAGAGCATGCCTTTGGTCATCCCATGAAAATTACCGCTCGAGTAAGTGCCGGAAAATCTCAAGTAGTCGATATTGAACGAGAAGTAAAACTCGGCGGACCAATTCATTCAAAAGGTGTGCTCATTTTAACCGGATATCTCAATGGAAAATTTTCTAAAACAGAACCAAGCTCTCTATCGGCCAGCATCGTCTTTGAACAAAGCTATGGAGGAGTAGAGGGAGATAGCGCCACGGCAGCCGAAGCATGCGCACTCTTATCAGCCATCGCACAAATTCCCCTCAGTCAATCAATAGCCATCACAGGCTCTATGAACCAACACGGAATTATTCAGCCGGTGGGAGGTATCAACGAAAAAATCGAAGGATTCTTTGACGTGGTACAAAAAAATGGATCTAAAAAAGGCCATGGAGTCATCATTCCCAAAGCCAACATGGATCAGCTCATGCTCAAAGAGGATGTGGTCAAAGCCGCGCAAAAAGGGCTATTTAATATTTACGCCATAGAAACCATTGACGAGGCCATCGAAATTCTAAGTGGTCACCCAGCTGGCATAATAAACAATAGAGGCAACTACCCAAAAAATAGTTTTTACCAACAAGTTGCCAACGCACTTAAAGATTTTAATAAAAAAAGGGGCTGTAGTAGCTAAGCCCAATTAAGGGTAAGCTACTTCAATGTATAAGAGACGCAGCCGTTTAACAGTGCGCCAGCAGAGCGAACTGATAAAATTATTTGTTGCTGGTGTAACCGCCAGAGCAGCATCAGAACTGGTTATTATTCAATCTAATACAGCCAGTAATTTCTTCTTAAGGTTAAGAAAATTAATAGCCAGCAAACTTCCAAGCTATGACTTAAGCGGAGAAATTGAAGTAGATGAAAGTTATTTTGGCGGAGTTCGAAAAGGCAAGAGAGGACGTGGAGCTGGAGGTAAAGTAGCTGTTTTTGGCCTTCTTAAGCGAGGTGGCAAGGTTTACACAGCCATCATTCCTAATGCAAAAACAGAAACTCTTCTGCCTATTGTAGAAGAGAAAGTTCTTCCGGACAGCATAGTTTATACAGATACCTTTAAATCATATAATGCCTTAGATGTATCTGCATTTCACCATATGCGCATTAATCATTCCAAGCTGTTTGCTGATAAGCAAAACCATATCAATGGGATTGAGAACTTCTGGAACCAAGCCAAACGCAATCTGCGTAAGTTTAATGGGATAAAACAGGATAATTTTTATTGGTTTCTTAAGGAATGTGAATGGCGCTTCAACGGAGGCAATCACCAACAGCTTCTAAAACAGCTAAAATACTGGTATAAACACACTAAACATTAACGCTTAGCTACTACAGCCCCTAAAAAAATCAACGCTCTTTCTAAGAAAAGCTGAGTGATGTTTGCTAAATAATTTTTTAAGAAGCAAATAAAATAACTACTTAATTTCTTGGCTTGAATTTTTTCTAATACCAATTTCCCAAATTAACTGAGTCTTTAATTTCAGAACGCCCGCAGCAAAGCGAGGACTAGGAAGAAATTAAATACTCAGTTAATTTGGGAATGGTATTAACAGGCAAAAGCCAAAGAATCTTCATGAACTTCTTTTGCATGATACGAGCTTCTGACCAATGGCCCCGCAAAAACGTGCTTAAGCCCTATTTTTTTGCCATGCTCAATAAATTTTTCATAACTTTTTTGCGTGACATAACGTTCAACTGGCCAATGTTTAAGCGATGGACGCAAATATTGCCCAATGGTAACAATGCTCACTCCAAGATCTTTTAAAAGATTCAGAGTTTCAAGCACTTCATCGTCACTTTCACCTACACCCACCATCAAGCCACTTTTGGTGCTAAGCTTTTGAGCTGCATGTGCTAACACTTTTGTTGTGGTTAAAAAGTTAGATTGAGGTCGCAACTTTTTATAAAGTCGCTGCACGCTTTCGATATTGTGCCCAAAAACATCAACTTCACTCCCTAAAATTTTATCGATCAAAGAAAGATGACCTCGAAAATCTGGAGTAAGCAATTCTATTTTTGTATGAGGATTTTCTTTCTTTATGGCCGATATTACTTTAACAAAATGATCTACCCCAAAATCTGACAGTTCATCACGATCAACGCTGGTGATCACAACATAGTCAAGCTTCATTTTTCTCACTGCATCAGCCACAGCTTGGGGTTCATTTTGATCGAGAGGCAATGGTTTTTTAGTAGTAACTGAACAAAAGTGGCAACGGCGAGTACAGCGATCGCCCATAATCATAAAAGTTGCGCTTTTACGCGAAAAACAATCTCCGATATTAGGGCATCGCGCTTCTTCACAAACAGTTGAGAGCCTCCCCTCCCGCATGATGCGTTTTACTAAACGCTTTTCACCATGACTTTTAAGAGCGGTGCGAAATTCTTTGGGCAGGCGCAATAGATCTGAAGAAGCAGGCATATCAAGCTACCGAAGCATAAAATTTCTCTTGAATTTTAGGCTCAATTTCATAGGTGTTTTTAAGTTCATTGACAATGAAAGACTCAACAACTTTTCCCAAAAATGGAATATCGACGCTGATCTTTCCTTCGATCACACGTTTACACCCCTTTCCAGATTTGCTGAGCTTCCATACACCTTGGCCGTGAAATTTTATGCCCTTGATCTCCGGCACAATCTCCCAATGCACACAATGTTCTTCAGGAACATAATGCGAAATTTCTTGCCAAGAAAATGAATCGTTTTGAATAATTTTTTTAACAGCAGATGGCCATTGACCAAGTTTTTTTACTCTGAAGGTCCACACAACTTCTCCATTTTTTTTATCGTCTTTGATGAGAAGCTTGCGCTCTTCAAAATCTAACCCCTTCTCAAGCATGGTGTTGAGAGCTGGATCATTGAGATGAGCCTCAAATTTTTCCAAAGAAATATGAGGAAAACAGTGTTCGAGAGAAAAACTCGTAGCCATCGACATCTCCTAAAACTCAATCGTCGGCAAAATCGCCACCCATAACTTTTGCTTCTCCCTCGCGCAATGCCGTGGGTGAAGGCCCTGCCCAACCAACTAAAAGACGAGAAAGTAGCAAGCATGCTAAAAACCCTCCCACCAAAACAGCGATTGGCCACGCTACTATTCCCTGCATCACCAAATGAGGAACCAAACTAATAATGGCAATCTCAACAAATGCGACCCCAAAATAAGAAATACCGAAATCTTCAAGAACACCAGATTTCATGCTTGGATCAAGAACGCGAACCAAAACCATAGACATGGCTACTGATCCCGTGTTCCAGCCAAACAACAACATAGATCGCTCAAACCAAAAATTGCGGCACACACGTCTTCCGATAACCCACACCATAAAAAGTGTTAATAAAGTGCCAAAAGTGAACATGGCCATAAGAGGTAAAGCAAAATTAATAACAAGTTTGGCAGAAATAGACGCAATTCCAAAAGCCACCAAGAAATCAGTAACCATAGAGCCAATCCGGTGAATAACTGTTCGATCTACATAACGGCCAATTTTTATAAGGTTCATTATTTTTTGAATCACAGCTCCCGTAAGCAAGGCCACACAAAAAACCGGCACACTTATGCCCAACAGATTTTGCACAATTCCACTAATTTTATAAGCAGCAACAGCGGTAGAGATAACAATGGCAATATGCCAAGTAAGCGGATCAAGCGCGATAGGACTCACTGTTTCATTTCCCATCGAAGGTTGTTCTTCTTCGGGAACAAAACCGGTCTTCATACTGATGGGCATTTCTTGGACTGATTGCACAAGGCGCGTCCACCCCAGGCGAGTCCCAATATTTATGAGAATCATACCGCCCAAAACTCCAACCAAAATACCAACAGTAGCGGAAGCATAGCCAATACTCAGAGCACCTTCAAACCCGTAAGATTCAAATACCGAACCGATCGCCGCAGCAGTACCATGCCCCCCAACAAAACCTGCAGGCAAAAGCAAAACAAAACCTTTGGGAAGGTAGCTAAAGATAGGATAAAGAAACAAAGCTCCAAATAATAATGTGAAGCCATACTGCCCTAAAATAGAAGCTAAGTTGAAAAAAAATGTATCTCCAGCATGTTCAATAGTTTTCTTTACAGAAATCTTTTTCTTGCGCTTCCCTAAAAATAAAGTAGCAAAGAGGAGCACCACTAAAAACGATGGATATGATGCTATATTCTGCTGCCCATCAATTTCGCTGAAAGGCAAAATATCTAAAAACTGAGGTCCACCAACCAATGCCAATAAACCTGCAATGATAGCGCTAGGGATATAAGTATTTTGTAAAAATTTTATTTTACTTCTCAGTAAATGAGAAAATAGGATAAGGGTTGAAATCACTCCAAAATCAGCCAGGACTGGCAGTGAAGAAACCATGGCCATGAAAACTCCCATTAAAAGTTGAAATCAATATTCAGCTTCTGACGAACTCATCCCATACGCAAAAAGGAGAAGGATGTTTTAGCGCCTTAGGCTCTCTTGCAGTGGCTTGATAAAAAACAAAGACCAGATATAGCAAAAGCTGATACGAAAGCTCTATTGCACAAATTAAATGCTTGGAAAACCCAGGTGCAAGCAAAGTTTATTTTGCAAAAAAATAATGCTTTTGGCGTGTTAAAATGAAATTTGTAGAATGAATTTGTATAGTAGGTTTTATTCTTTTACCCAAAGGAACCCTAGATGGCTGATTCAAAAATTATTTTGAGGCTTGCGGTGGTGGTGCCCGCATTTTTATTTTTTTCATGCGCAAAAGTACCTATTGAAGTAACGCTCGAGAATTTTATCTCTATACATGAAGATAAAGTAAGCGAAATGACTACTAAATTGCTCAATCGATTAAAGCAAGCCAAACTTGCCGAACCAGATGCGCCAGACAGCCCTGGTAAAGTTAAGAAAGCAGATTGCACAAAAGCTTTTAATAAGTGGCTCACGGGCCAATTCAACCATAACCTCGTCCCTAAGCGTATTATTACGCCAAGCATCTATGCCAAAGACAACCCAAATCCACTTATAAAACAATGTAGGGATGTAAATCTCGACGTTAAATTTTCCGAAACAGCTCAACAAGTAGCTCTTGAATACAAAGATCAGAATTTTACTGGCACGCACTACAACTTAGATAACCTACGAGAACAACTTAACTCAAAAAAATGCAGCAAAAATTTTATCGAGCCAAAAAATAAAAAATTTAGTATCAACTCCGTAAATTTTAAAATAGAAAATAACACGCTCAATATCCCAAGCCCTGAGTATAAAATATATATTTCTACCAGAGGAATTGATGACAGCGAGTTATCAGCAAAAAACGCTGAGGAAAATTTAGTAACTTCTGGATCTATTATAAGTTTTGCCCAAAGCAAAGCTATTCCTCCACATTTTACGGGGCTTTGGCACGCAACAAACGCGGGTAATCACAATTTTGATATCGTGCAAGAAAAGCTAGGCCTTCCCGATACCGATATCATAGCTATCCCAGGACTTTTAAAAGTTCAGGATTTGATCAAAGAAATAGATGGTTCAGCATATTATATTGTTCCCAAAGGTCACCTTGCCTTTTTCATTATGGTTGAACTTTCCATTCATGCATCACTGTCGGATGCTATGTGCGCCTTGGATGAATACAAAAAAGAAGTAAAAAAAGAACAAGAAGAGCAAAAGAAAAATTTTTATAAGTCTAAAAAGTGATGAAATTTTAAGCATCCGTTGGGTTCAATAGAGATCTTTTTCAGGGATCACTATTGTTAAGTTTCATCATTTCTTTCAAAAAGCGCTTTGAATACTAGATCTTTCTACTCAATGCTCACCATATTTCCCTTAATAATTTTTTGGACATCATTTGATGGAACAGCATAGCGCAACTGATTATAGAATTAAGACGCTTTTCTTTTGCGCTATTTTCTCGTCTTGGCAACTTGATATTTGCCAATAACTCTAATCTCTTTTTATTCGGATAATTTTGTATTTCTTGAGATTGATGTTCTATTTTGCAGTGTTCATCTTAATCAGCAGTTTTTATTCTTATTTTACTGTGTATTAATATCAAATTTAAATACTTTATTAACTGCTAAATTTCAGAGTTTTATTCTGCAAACTTATTCACGCCCTATTATTTATGAAAAAATTCTAATCTAAGCGACATATAAATTTTCTTTATCAAGAAAAAATTTTCTATGAAAAGAATCACTGATAGCTTTATTGTGGGTCACCAACAGTACCGTCACTTTTTTTTCTTCATTATATTTTTTTATAAGTTCAATAATATGGTGCCCAGTTTTATCATCGAGATTACCGGTTGGCTCGTCGGCTAACAATAACCGTGGTTCATGAGCCAGGGCCCGAGCTAGTGCTACTCGTTGTTGCTCCCCACCTGAAAGTTCTCCTGGTTTATGGCTCAACCTATCGCCAAGCCCTACATACTCAAGAACTTCACAAGCTTTAGGATAGGCTTTATTCTTAGAGACTCTGCGCATCATAAGCGGCATCATCACATTTTCTACAGCGCTAAACTCGCTCATCAAATGATGAAACTGAAAAACATAACCAATATTTTCATTGCGAAAGTCAGCAATTTTAGCCTCTGACCAATGCATGATATTGGCAAAATCATAGGTGATTGTTCCTAAAGTGGGAGTATCAAGGGTGCCAACCACATGCAAAAAAGTACTTTTTCCTGCACCTGATGGACCTGTCAGCGATATGAGGTCACCTTGAGCAATTGACACGTTAATATTTTTTAAAACCGGAATCGTTATGCCATTGAGATAATAATTTTTTGATAGGTTCTTTATTTCAACATTCATGTGCTTTACTCGTAGCGCAAACCTTCAACCGGTTTTAGGCGGGCAGCAAACAAAGATGGAGGTATGGTTGCTAAAAAGCTAATAATAATAGCAGCCAATATCACCAATAAAATTTCAACGCTTTCAATCCTCACTGGGATTTTAGAAAAATAATAAATATCTGAGTCAAGCCTGATACCAATTTTATCTATCAGCCAACAGATCCCTAAACCTAACATCCCACCAAGAATAGCTCCCAGCCCCCCTACAAAAAGACCATAGCTTACAAAAATTTTCATCACTGATGCATCGGTCGCACCCATGCTTTTAAGAATAGCGATTTCTTTTCCTTTTTCCATCACCACCATGATCAGGGTCACCAATATTAAAAGGCTCGCCATAAAAATGAGCGTACCCAAAATAATTAGCATAGCGATTTTTTCTAATTGTAGAGCTGAAAACATGTTGCGATTCATCTGCATCCAGTCACGAGTGTAAAAAGGATAGCCGCCAATGGCATTGTCAATTTGCAAAGCCACCTCGCGCGTTTTTTCTACATCGCTTAGCCTGTACTCAATACCTGTTACAAGGGATTTTAAATTAAAAAATTCTTGCGCCGCCTCAAGTTTAATGTAGGCAAATTTTGCATCGTATTCATACATGCCTGAATCAAAAAAACCGGCAACTCTAAAAGCTTTTGCCTTGGGAATGGGGCCCGTTGGTCCTATATCACCGATAGGGCTAATGATATTGATGCTATCCCCTACAAAAACCTGAAGTTCCTTAGCCATCTCTTTACCAAGGATAACTCCGGGCAATTCATTGACAGCTACTTTGTCATCCAAAATCTTGCCAAGATTTCCATGCATATTTATTTCATGTACAACAGGAATTTTTTCTTCGTGATTTAAGTAGTTGAGGGTCTCTTGGCTCACATAGCGTAACAAATGAGTTTTATCGCTATTATTAAGATCAATTCCTGTAATCAAAGCACTGGATAAATTTTTATCCTTAGAAATCATCGCCTCATTAACAATGAAAGGGCTTGCGCTCACCACCCAAGTTAGATCTTTTGTTTTTTGAACAATATCTTTGTACTCTCGAAAATCTTTTCCGTATTTAAGCACCATCAGATGAGGATTGGCCCCTAAAATTTTTGTTCGTAAATCAAAGGTAAAGCCGTTCATCACTCCCATGACAACTATCATGCCACAGCACGCGATCATGACTGCAAAAACAGAAATGACCGAGATAAGCGAAACAACCTGACTGCTCCGTTTTGTCATCAAAAAACGCATGCCAATAAAAAATTCATAACCATAGGAAAAATTAATGCGCCTCTCACCACAAAACAAATACCCTAAGGCACCGCCCAAAGTAGAAAATATAAAAAATAAAAAATTTGCCGTCAGTGTTAGTGCTGAAAAATAAGCAAGCGAAGTTCCGTAAGAGAAAACATTATTAGCCCACTCACCTAGACTCAGCGCATAAAGAGAAAGAAAAAAAGTGGTCCAGCACGTCTCAAAAAAAGCTACACGATGAGTGATCAAAGCATGGGCACTACCACAAAGAAATCCCACTATGATTAAGAAAATGCCTATATGCCCCATCAAAGCTTCACTAGAAGTGGTCACTTGAAAACTATTGCTTACATAAAACCAATGAAATAAAGCGATAGCAAAAATAGAAGCTAAAAAAATAGAAGCATAAACTCTGAGAGTTTGTTTAGGCTGCATAAGTTTTTTAGATTGTTTTTTAAAATACCATGCCTCGTAGAGCCATGCAGCAATCATGGCTAAAGGGCCAAAAAACAAAGCCATCAATAAAGATACCGAGATACCTCTATCACATCGCAACATAATGCGTGCCGTGCTTAAAGCCGAAGCCAGCCACAAAAAAACCATGGCATTTATGATTGCCGATTGATAGAACAGTTCACTCACCATAATGTTTGTTCCCATTTTATCGAGCAAAATAATTTATTTGTGCGACTAGGATTTTTTTCTCATTTTAGGAAACAAGATAACTTCTCGTATGGAAGGGCTATCGGTTAAAATCATTACCAATCTATCAATGCCAATGCCTTGGCCAGCCGTCGGAGGCATGCCATACTCAAGTGCATTGACATAATCTTCGTCGAGATCAGGCGCTTCTTCATCACCCATACTTTTTTGTTGCATTTGTTTTTCAAAGCGTGCTCGCTGATCATCAGCATCACTCAACTCTGAAAAAGCATTGGCAACTTCCATTTTGGCAATAATCAGCTCAAAACGATCGACCACGGCACTATCACCATCCCGCTTTCGAGCCAAGGGTGAAACTGAAACACTAAAATCGGTAATAAAGGTAGGCTGGATTATTTTTTCTTCAACTTCATGATCGAAAACGCCATACAACAAATGCAAAGCAAGCCTTCTTTTTCTTTCGTGACTCAAAGCTTGATCAAGAGCTTTTCCGATCATGCTTAGATCTTTTGCGAAGTCTTTGCAGATTCTCTTGGCATGAGTCATAGCATCACTTCCTTCTACTACAGGCTCATCCTTAAAGCAAAAAGACAAAATGCTATTCATTTCGTCGTGACTTAGTTCCTTAAGACAAATAACAATCGCTTCCTCATCGCTCACCAAATGCCCATGAGAGAGCAAAAGCGCTTGCTCTACTGAAGAAATATTTATGAGCTCTTGGGTTTGTTTTTCGTTATAGCCCAAATGTTCTGCTACCAGTTGTGCGATAGGAACTCTTCGAAATGGCTTGGAAAAATCGATCTCATGATCTTGAAACTTTACAACATGGCTTTGATTTACCTCCCAGGCAAGCTTACGAAAAAGCTCCTCACTTAAATCCATGAAATCCTTGTAGTCTGCATACGCTTGATAAAATTCTATGGTGGTAAACTCAGGATTGTGCCTGGTACTTACACCTTCATTGCGAAATAATCTGCCAATTTCATAGACCCGCTCAATCCCGCCAACAACCAAGCGCTTTAAATGAAGCTCAGTTGCAATTCTAAGGGAAAGATCTTCACCAAGAGTATTATGGTGAGTCAAAAATGGTTTAGCTTCAGCTCCACCAGCAATATCCATCAAGATCGGAGTTTCAACCTCCATAAAATCTCTCTCATCGAGAAAATGTTGAATACCGCGAATAATTTTTGAGCGAGCATTGAAAATTTTGCGGGTCTTTTCATTGACAATGAGATCCAGATAACGCTGCCGATAACGGTGTTCGACATTGCTTAGACCATGCCATTTTTCAGGCAGCGGCCTTAGGGATTTAGTCAGCATGCTAAAACTATCGAGTTTGAGGGAAAGTTCACCCGTTTTAGTCTTCATAGGTGTACCGCTTACTCCAACAATATCTCCCACATCACTCAGCTTAAAAGCTTGGAAATTATTTTCTCCGATGGCATCTTTTTGTAGGAAAAGTTGAATTTGTCCGTGGCGATCTTGCAGCTTTATGAAAGCAGCTTTTCCCATATTACGAACGGCCATGATACGGCCAGCCATCAGAAAGCTCTCGCTACACTCTTCAAGCTCTTCTTTAGATAGCTCACTATATTTATAAGCAAATTTATCGGTAGTAATTGTAGGAATAAAACCATTAGCATAAGGGTCTTGCCCAATTTTTTTTAACTCTTCGCCTTTTTGTCGTCGCTCACTCATTATGCGATCGATTGCACTCACATTTGACATAAAAACTCCTGCTTATAATGATTTGCTCACCAAGATAATTTCAGCCGAAGAAGCGATTTGATCTTCAACTTTGGTTTTTGCTTGAACTTTAAGAAGATTTTTTCTTTGATTGATAATTTCAACTTCTATGAGGAGTTGATCGCCTGGCACAACTTGCCGTTTAAATTTTGCATTATCAACACCAGCCAAAAAAGCGATTTGTGATTTCGTATCAAAATCGCCATTAAGAGCAAGCATTAAACCCGCCGCCTGCGCCATTGCTTCAACTTGTAAGACTCCGGGCATTACGGCAAAATCAGGAAAGTGTCCGTTAAAAAATGGCTCATTGGCACTCACATTTTTCAGAGCACAAATACTTGTTTTGTTTGCACTCAATACTCTATCGACCAATAAAAATGGATAGCGATGGGGTAATATTTTTTTTATAGCTTCAAAATCAATAGTCTTATTTTCGTTCATTTTTCACTCGATATCTTCTTGAGATGCGCGCGTATTCTTGCAAATAAACTTTATGAGGCAAACTCGGATTACCAGACCAGATTTCATGTGGAGCAATCACACCGCGAGCTAATGATTTTCCACTGACTCGCGCCCCTTGACCTATCACAGCGTGAGGGGCAACTCCAACTTGCCCGCCCAAAGTTGCAGCATCACCAATGTCAACAAATCCTGCCAAGGCAGTCTGCCCCGCAATCACAACGTTTTTACCAACGCGCGCATCATGCCCAACGTGTACCTGATTATCAACCAGGGTATCTTTTTTTATTATAGTCTTTCCAATCAAGCCGCGAGCGACACTGCAAAGGGACCCAATGCGGATATTATCCTCAATGACAGTACTTCCCAAAGAAGGCAATAAAACAGCTTCATCATAGCCATAGGGAGCAAAAGCTTCAGCGCCAATAACACTATTGGCGCCAATCACCACATTATTGCCAATGTGTGCGCCATCATGAATAACTACCCCAAAACCTATGTGGCAGTCCTCCCCAATGAAAACACCATCACCAATACATGCATGAGCATCTACTCTTGTGTTGTGCCCAATAACAGCTTCACCAATAACGGCCTTTTGGTTTAAGCGCGCACTTGGGGAAATATTTTTTGTGATTATTTTGAGATGTTTTTTAAAAAAGCTTTTTAAGCTTAAAAAAACCGCCAAAAAATCTTCGACAACAATCACCGTTTTATTGATATCTAATAAATAATCTGCGGCCCAATCGCTTGGAATGATTAATGCTGCAAAATGGCCCTTTTTGGCTAGTGCAACGTCATGCGGCCAAGCAAGTATGCTTAAATCATTTTGTGATGCCTGAAACAGGGGCGCTAACTGGCACAACTGCGCATCGTCACCGATCAGGCGCCCATTAATCGCATGGGCAATTTCACTAGCAAGCATTTATTTTTTTACAGGTGCCTTAGGGGCTACAGAAGTCTTTGGCGAAGTTTTTGAATCTTTTTTAACCGGATAAGCTTTATTGTATGATTCAACCAATTTTGGTGTTAGATCATTTTGTTTCATTTCATCAGAAACGCTTACAATTGCTGCGGCGTTAAAAGTTATGTCACAGTTATTGTTTCTCGCCAAAGAATCGATCAGTAATTTATTTTTTGCTTCAAGTTGTCGAGATATTTGTTCTCGCTTTTGGTTTTGCTCCATGCGGCGTTGAGTAAATTGCTGCTGAAGCTGAGAGATTTCAGCACTCAACTTAGCTTCTCTTTCCTGACGCGCTTTTTCGCTCAAAGATGCCATGGAGGATCTAAAATCGGTCATTTTCTTTTCAATATCTGCTCGAGCTTTTTGCTCGTCATTATTGATATCATTCTCTGCTGTTTCAAGGCCTTGTAAATAATTCTGCGCCTCGGCTTCGCGGGCAATAGCAGTATTAAAATCCACATAACAAAATTTTTGAGCACCTAAGGTTTTGGCCGATAAGTGAGCTGAAGCACATAGAATTAACATCGATACAAAAAATTTTTTCTCCATTACGGACCCCAATTTTTACTTTAGCAAAATCTTTCACAAGCCTTATGGGATAATTTTTTTGCCAAAAAAAGCGGGTTTACTGAATTATGCTGAGTTTTTCTTAAGAAGCTGTAAAAAATCTTTTAACCAATCCTGTTTAGAGTTTTATTTGCTAAAGTCTCTAAGCTGAACTCTCATAGACAAATCTAAAGACTATTTTGAAAATAAAATTGTACTGTTTCTTTCATTCTGCCTAGCATAATAACCACCAACAAAATTAGAACAGCAAAATTTAGTGGTTAGGTAGCTCTTGTCAAACAATTAAAAAGCTATAAAAGTTATTTACATTATTAAAGAAAGGAAAGCACTCTGATCGTTAATTTTTTCAGACTCTTAGTGAGACAGCACACTTTTTAAAGTATGAACATGCACGGTATTAGTATGTTCTTTTGAACGCAAAGGGATTTTGGTGAGAACTATAACTCGCTCCCCAACCTGAAACTCTCCTGTTTCTAATAACTGCTTATTGATACTTGCAAATAACTCCATACTTCGTTCCGGAGCTTTTAAAACAAAAGCTCTCACGCCCCATGAAAAAGCTAAGGTACGCTGAACTATGGCATCGGGAACAAAAGCGATGATAGGTTTTTGCGGGCGATAAGCGCTAACCATGCGGGCAGTCATTCCTGAATTGCTAAACATGACGATAGCACTTGCCTTTAACACTTCGCAGGCCTGCACCGCACCTAAACACATGGTGTTTTGAATATCTCGTTTTTCTTGCTGAAGAACGAGACGGCTGGTTCTCCAATAACTTGCACGATTACTTTCTTCAACGTGTCGGGCAATTTTACTCATCATAGAAACTGCTTTGATAGGATGAGCTCCTGCCGCAGTCTCAGCAGAGAGCATGAGCATATCCGTCCCATCGAGAACTGCATTTGCTACATCGCTCGCTTCTGCTCTGGTAGGACGCACCTGGGTTATCATAGATTCGAGCATTTCCGTTGCAACAACCGCTGTTTTTCCGTGGGCAAGCGCTCTCTCAATAATTCTTTTTTGTACCAAAGGTACATTTTCAGCGGGCATCTCAACCCCCAAATCTCCTCTGGCCACCATAACCCCATCACTTACTCGCAAAATATTTTCCAAGTCATCAATGGCCTGCTGTTTTTCCAGCTTTGCTATAATAAGAGGCCTAGTTTTGGTAGAGGCAAGCTCAGCTCTTAGCTTAATTACATCTTGAGCGCTTCTCACAAAGGATAGCGCCACAGCATCCACCCCTGCATGAGCACCAAAGTTAAGATCGCGAATATCTTTTGAGCTAAGGCTTGGAGTGGAAGTTGCTGAATGGGGTAAATTAATTCCTTTATTGCTTTTGAGCACTCCTCCCTGTTCTACTCTACAAAAAAGGCGCCTCGATTCTTTCTTTTCACAAACAAGGCTAATTTTTCCATCATCAAGCAGTATAGGATCGTTTACATCAACATCATTAATTATTGCAGCATAAGGCGTGTAAAACTGTTGACTGCTGCCAATCATTTCATCGATGCTAATGAAGACATGCTGCCCGTCTTGAAGCTCAACCCCACTTTCAGGCATTTTGCCAACACGGATTTTTGGCCCTTGTAAATCTTGTAATATAGCAACAGGTACACCTAGTTTAGCTGCTGCATGACGAATTCTATTAATCAAGATCCTATAAAATCCATGGTCTCCGTGAGAAAAATTAAGACGGGCAATGTTCATACCAGACTTAATTAAATCTTCAATTATAACCTCGTCATAGGAACTAGGACCTAAGGTACAAATAATTTTTACTTTTCTTTGCATAAAGTCCAACACAAAAAAGTCTATTAACTACTTCGCCCCTCGCCACAAAGCCACATTTACCACCAAGCCAAGAGCGATCAAGGTCGTCACCATCGCAGAGCCACCATAACTCATCAGGGGTAAAGGTACACCCACCACGGGCAATATCCCTGTGACCATGCCAATGTTAATGAAAACGTGCAGAAAAATGCTTGCAGCAACACCGATACAAACAAGTTGCGAAAATTTATCTTCTACCCTAGGAGCCATTTTTAAAATTGATACCAACATTGAAAAATAAAAAACTATCAATAATAAAGATGCAGCCAGGCCCCATTCTTCAGCCCATACACTAAAAACAAAATCTGTGGCATTTTCAGGTAAGAAAGACAATTGAGTTTGCGTACCTTCGCCAAAGCCCTTTCCTGTAATACGACCAGAGCCAATAGCGATGATGGATTGCATAGAGTGATAACCTTCTCCATGCACATCTGCTTCAGGATTTATAAAAGTGAGAATGCGTTGCCTTTGATAATCTTTGAGCAAGGTAAAATAGGCTCCCACACTCACCAGCGCTGTTCCAACAAAACCGATCAACAAAGAAGAAGGTCTAATCCCCACATACAAAAACATAATTCCTGCAATGGACAAGATAATCAGTGCCGTACCGAGATCAGGCTCCACAGCCACTAACAAAAAGGGAATCATAGCCATATCGATGGGCGCTACAAACGCAGTAAAATGATACTTTTCATGGCGAAGCAAAAGCAGGGCAAAGAATAACCAAACCAGCCCAATAATGAGAAGTCCCGCCATGACCGCCATCCCAAGCTTCGACTTAAGTAATTCATTACTAAATAATTCTGAGCTGTGCCGCTCTTTTACTAGGAGGAACACTATCGCCATTAAATAACCCAAAGGGCGAGAAATATTGAAAGGGCGCAGGAGAGTAAAAAGTGTGTAGCCTTTCTGAGGCCAGTAGTGCGAGCAGTAGTGAGCAAGAGCCAAGACTAAAGCAATCTTTGCGGGATCTGAAGGCTGGAAGCGCAATCCACCAATAACAAGCCAACGTTGAGCTCCCTTTGCGCTTGCACCTACCAAAATCACCATAAGCAGTAAAAAGCAGGCGAAAAGAAATGCTGGATAGGCAATGCGCCGGATTACACGAGTATGAATTAACCCAACCGCAATCATAAGCCCAAAAGCAAAACCAAATTTACTTATGTGATTGAGATACAAGTCTGGCCGGGTAGCTTGTGCCGCTGAAGAAAGATTAAGAGCTCCCATGGCTACTATTACAACCATAGGTAAAATTACTGACAAGGGCATACGCATGCCAAGTTGCCTAAAGGCGTTTCGATCGATCAAGGCACTGACTCTCCGTTTGAATTGATATTTAATTGCGTTAACTCATGCCATTTTTTCATTAAACGCACCGCTACTGGCGCTGAAACAGAGCTAGCGAACCCTCCGTGCTCAGTCATAACCACAGTTACAATTTGGGGTTTTTCACGGGGAAATATTCCCACAAACCAAGCATGGTCACGCTGTTCGTATGGAATTTTATCTACCTCATAAAGATGGTCTATATTTTTTGCCAACTTAACAACCTGGGCAGTTCCAGTTTTACCCACTACGCCCAAATTGTTCTTTTTAAGCCACTGAGAAATATCGCTAAACTCTGGCTTATACCTCAAACCATAAGCTGAGCCTCCAGGCTCTGCAACAAAGGCCAATGCCGCTAAAATTTCGTTGAGATTGTAGGAACTATCTGAAATTTTTGATTTTATGATAGGAGGAAAACTCTGCACAACCTCACCGCTCTCATCTAAAAATTCTGTGGCCAACTGGGGCTGGTAGACGACACCACCGTTAGCTATAGCACTATAGGCCACTGCTAACTGCAAAGGCGTAATATTAAGATCTCCTTGGCCTATAGCCATATTTACTACGGCACCAGGAGGAACGTAACCTAAACGTTTTTTGTAGTATGAACTGCTTGGTAAGATGCCCGCGCTTTCTCCCAACAAGGCTATATCTGTCTTTTGTCCAAACCCCATAACAGCAGCAACATCTGAAAGGTTATCGAGTCCCAGCTGGTAACCTAAATCATAGAAAAATGTATCGCATGATTTTTTAAGCGCATCGAGCATATTGGTGTCACCATGACCATAGCGCCTAAAACATCGCCATGTTGTCCTATGAAGACGAAAACTTCCCGAACAGTGATAGCTGGAGCTTGTTGTTACCAGATGCCTACTCAGACCAGCTATCGCTGTAATAGGCTTAAAAGTACTGCCAGGTGAGTAGTGATCCTGCAAAGCTTTATTACGAAATGGTCTCTTTTTGTTCTCCATCAACGCTTTGATGAGATCACCGTTATCTGCTTTCAACATGATATTAGGATCAAAAGAAGGAAAACTTGCTAAAGCCTTGATAAATCCGTTTTGCGCATCCATAACCACCACGGAACCAGAAATACCTTGAAAGTACTGCTGCGCTGCTTTTTGTAGCTCGACGTCAATGCTTAACTTGATGCTTAGTCCCGGTTTTGGCTCTATGATGCGATTATCTCCAATGAGCTCTTGTTCCCATGTTTTATTGTAGCGGCGTCCTTTAGCATCTACGACCAAACGCTCAATTCCATCCTGGCCTTTTAGATCATTTTCATAGGTCGCCTCTACTCCTCTCCGACCCACAAAATCTCCCGAGCGATATTTACCACCCGACTGTTTCAACTCATCCAAACTTACTTGATTAAGAAAACCAATTAAATGTGTCGCCATATCACCATAGACATAGCGACGTTTTTTAGAGGAAACTACATTTATACCTGAGAGTTTTCCTAAAGAAATTGCATTTTCTATTCGTGCATAGCTATCAAAACCAATATCAGCTATCAGCAAGTTGGGTTTGAAACGTGCAAGCCCTTGCGATTTACTTTGCGCCTTTTGCCATTTTTCACTCAAAAATTCTCGTTCGTGTCCCAATAACTTCACTAAGTTTTGAAAGGCCTGTTGGTGGCTAGGAAATTCTACACTATTAATTTTTAGTGAACATGAACGCGCATTATCATAAATTATTTTTACCCCTGATATAAGCTGTGTATGGAGCAGTTCTTCAATTTTGTGGCAATCATTCTCTTTGAGCAACCCTGGCAAAGAAAGTTCTTCACTCACTTGATTTTCGGCTCTGAGTGAAATTTCCTTTTCCAAATTGACCAGCTCCGCCCTGCTCAAATCAAGTGAAGCAGAAATCAAACGCAAGTACCTTAAACTGTTCGGCAACATAGCAAAGGTAACATAGAGATCATAAGACAGACGGTTATCTACGAGTATCTTACCGTTTGCATCAAATATTTTCCCGCGACTATGTTTAATCACGCGCTCTTGAATAAAATTACTTTCGCTGCGCCTTACGTAATATTCGCCTTTTATGACTTGCAAATAATAAAGCCTGGCCAATAAAACAAAAAATGCCACAGCCATAAAGCAAATAAAAATATATATTTTACTGTTAAACAATTTGCTCATGAATATATTCCAAAACTCTCCCCTTTTGTGTCAGAATATTCAACTATCCTCGCCATAGAGAATAGCTGAAATAAAAAATAATAAAATATGACACTAACTATCCCATCAACCAATGGTCCAACAATAAATTGTGATATTAAAATATTCTGCCTATTGCCCATAAAAATAGATTCTATTGAAAATAATATTAAGCGATAAAAAAATGACACACCCACCACATAATAACAGAGCTCTAGCCGAGAGATACGACCCAAAAATGCATTGCTTGCCCCCAGTAAAAAAGAAAATCCAAGCATCAAAAGCATATTAAGACCAAGCGAAAAACCATTGAGGGCATCTATGATAAAACCGCATATCAAAAATAGCACCACCCTTTCAATCGACTGAAAGTATCGCAGTCCAAGACATAAAATTATCGGCGGCAAAAAATTTACATTAAGCCACAACGGCAGTGAACGAGCCAAAGAGGGCCACAGCGAAGCAAATACAAGCACAGTGAGCGCGCTTAAAAATATCTTTTTCATTACTGAACCGAAAATGGCCAAGGAGCAGTCATAGATTGATTTTTCCCATTTGGATCTCCCAAAACAATAACAACATACTCAGTTTGATCCACACGAACAAAGGGCTTTATGCGTGCAGACACATAAAGTTCATCGCTACTCGCTGATGAATCAATAATCTTACCTATAGGTATCCCATCGGGAAAAAAGGAATTTTGTCCACTTGTTACAACGGTATCACCCTCCTGAACTAAATTAAGCCCCTCAATATCACGTATCTCGAGCAAATATTCATCGCCACTGGTAATTCCTCGCAATAATCCTCGAGCCCCAGATCTCACTATTTTTGCTTCAATAGCGCTTGACGCATCGCTCACTAATAAAACATCGCTAAAATTGGGGGCAACACTTAGCACTTGTCCTAAAACTCCTTCATGACTTAAGACCGGACACGATGGCCTGATACCATGTTTACCTCCTTTGTCGATGCGCACCATCCGCGCCATTGGGGCCCCTACCCGAGCAATGACACGAGCAAATTCTTTTTTTGCCTGAGGAAAATCCGGCGTATGAAAATAAAGATCGAGTATCGATGATTTTTCGTTGACAAGTTCCTGTACTTTAGCTTTGAGAGCCCTACTTTCAAGCACCTCCGCTCTCAATCTAAGCACCTCCTCACTTCGGCCCACTATAAAAAGATAGCGATACAGTAAATCAGAAACGGTACCGGTAACAGCCAAAGTACCTTTTTCTAACACGCCTGCAACCTGCACCACAGGCCACACAAAAACTGATCTTATTTTAGTATCCTTGCTCTGCACATAAAGAAGAACCAAAGGAATTACGCTAAGTACGAGAATAAAAATTAATTTCTTTGCGCGTTCCAATAATGACCACATCGGCCACCCGCCTTACTCAATGGCTCAAATTAATTTCTTAGAACTAATCGAAGCTGATCGATTTCTTCCAAAACCTTGCCTGCTCCTAACACCGTTCCACTAATAGGGTCCGCTGCTAAATGGACGGGCACTCCAGTTTCTTTTTGCACCAACACATCTATGTTTTTTAATAATGCTCCTCCACCAGACAACATGATTCCTCGGTCAACGATGTCTGATGCCAATTCGGGTGGAGTTCTTTCAAGACTCATTCGCACGGCTTCCACAATTGAAGCCACGGGCACTTGAAGAGCCTCTACCACTTCACGAGCCCTAATCTCCACATTGCGTGGAACTCCAGCCATAACATCGCGCCCTCTTATGATCATTGACTCTTCATTATTATCATAAATAGCACTACCAAGCTTCTTTTTTATCTCTTCTGCAGTTCTTTCTCCAACCAATAAAGAATACTGTTTCTTGACGTGGTTAATAATAGCCTTATCCATATTATCTCCACCAATACGAATAGAGTGACTATATACAATTCCGCCCAAAGAAATCACCGCTACCTCGGTAGTACCGCCTCCGATATCAACGATCATATTACCAAAGGGCTCCGTGATCGACATCCCCGCCCCGATAGCTGCAGCCATCGGTTCTTCGATCAAAAAAACTTCTCCAGCATTTGCTGACTCAGCAGATTCACGCACTGCTCTTTTTTCCACCTCGGTTATACCGACGGGCACTCCAATCACAGCGCTGGGTTTCATCAAATTCATTTTACCGTGCACACGTGTAAGAAAATTTCTCAGCATTGCCACTGTTGCATCAAAGTCAGCAATAACCCCTTTTTGAATTGGTCTGATTGCCGAAATATTGTGAGGAGTCCTACCAAGCATTTCTTTTGCTTCTTTTCCCACAGCAACCATGCGATCTTTTTTGTAAGGATTTTGATGAATTGCGACCACAGAAGGTTCATTTACAACAATTCCCTTACCTCTCACAAAAAAGAGCGTATTCGATGTTCCTAAATCGATGGCTATGTCATTGGACAGCCAACTATGCAAAAAATTCGCCATCATTTCACCCTAAAACGATTTATCGCAACTGGAGCGACTTAGTTTTCCTATACAAAAATTTGAGAGCTTTTAAAATGAGCACTTGCTTGAAATAGTCAATCATATTAGAAATCGCTTGCAGCGCACTCTCATTGTGCCAAAATGATATTGATATAAGCTAATTCGAAAGCTTTAGCTAGAGCTGGCTTCAAAAGTGTTGTGTAAGTATTTTAGTTTAGCTAAAGAAATTAAGGTTGTGTTCAACAATGAGGCCTTATTTTTTATAGACTAGAAAGTTTGCTCTAACAAAAAAATTTGTGGGCTTAGTTTAAAAGCTTGTTAAAAAGGAAAGATTCTCATGCTTGATTTTATGAGGCGAAACGCCAACTCTTGGGTCATGATTTTTTTATTCGCTATCATCATATTTGTGTTTGCCATTAACTTTGGCCCATGGGCTGGAAATGTTTCTGGCGGAAAGCCTTATGCAGCAATTGTTAATAACCAAACTATATCTTTAGCGGAATTTCGTGCAGCCTATGCTAACCAGTTTGCTCGCATAAAACAATTTCGACCAGACTACAGCGAAGAGCAAGCTAATAAGGATGGGTTAAAAAAACTAATTCTCGAACAATTGATTTCTCGCGAACTACTCACGCAGCTAGGCCGTAAAAATCATCTAAGTATCGGCGCTAAAACCCTCGCCGAAGAAATTAAAGAACGTGTATTTGGCGAACAAGATTTTAACAAAGAAGACTATCAAAGACGTGTACTGAGTTTTTTCGGTACAAGCGTTTCAGACTTTGAAAAACTAGTAGAAAAAGAAACCATAGCCCAGTTTATGGCTGATTTTTTGGGTACCGCTCTTTATGTTTCTGATTCAGAAGTAAAACAATCGTTTATCGATAAAAACACCAAAGCAGTTGTAGAATTTGTCAAGATTAATCCTCAATACTACACATCGCAACGAGCTATTTCTCCTCAAGAAATTGGCAAATTTATAACAGAACACGAAGAGCAAATCTCAAACTATTACAACGAACATCTCAGTCAGTTTGTTAAAGAAGAACAGGTGAAAGCCAGCCATATTTTGATAAAAATTGCCTCCAATGCAAGTGATGAAGAAAAGTCAAAGAAAAAGGCTCAGGCTCAAGATTTGCTGGATCGTATTAAAAAAGGTGAAAATTTTGCAACCCTTGCCCAAAAAGAATCTGATGACTTGGGCACTAAGGCAAGCGGTGGAGATTTAGGATTTTTTACCGCCGGTATGATGGTCGAAGAATTTTCCAAAGCAGCGTTTGCTCTTAAGCCTAATGAAGTAAGTGATGTAGTAGAATCACCCTTTGGTTATCACATCATCAAAGTAAGCGACAAAATGGATGCTTCCACCCAAACGCTGGAAAACGCTCGTAATGAAATCGCTGAGATTTTAATCAAAGAACAAGAACAAAAAAGCAAAGCCCACCAAGCAGCTTCACAAGCTCTTGCCCAGCTGCAAAAAGGTGTACCGCTCAAAAATGTGCATATTCCAGGCTTGATCAATAAAATAAATTCAGCTGCCGCTGTGAGTGGAAATTCCCCTATCGCAGATGAAACAGCAAGTTTTAATCGCTCAGCTCGGTACATTCAAAAACTCGGCAAAGCCGATGACATAAGCGGAACCATTTTTAAATTGGACATGAAAAACCCAAGCGCTCAGGAGGTCATTGAGTCTAACGGCTTGCTTTATGCCATCAGACTCAAAAGTTTAGAGGAAGCCGATATGAGCAAATTTGATGAAGAAAAAGATGCTATCAGATCTAACCTTGCCTATCCTCGTAGACGTGAACTGGTACAACAATATTTAACTCACCTCAAAGACCAAGCAAAAATTAGCTACAATCAGGAGCTTTTCGCTCAAAGTGATTCTATGTAAACAAAGCTCCTTGCTTTTTCTTCGAATGGCCCCACCTCAAAATGGGGCTTTTTATATCTTCTTTCAGTCAGCTACAAAATTCACATAAAACACAACAGCCATATTTACAAAACTTATTTATCATATAATATTATATAATACAAATAGAAAACAAAAAATTATACCTTTGGAGACTGTCTTGATTAAAATTATTTTTTCTATTATTTATACCTTAATTTTAAGTTCATGCGGTTTAAACAACAATAATAACCATAAATTAATTAATAATGATCAACAAGAAAATAAATCATTAAAAAACAATAAGATAACCGCAATCAACAACAAAAATAATGATGATAATTACTGGTCTAAGCCAGATAATCTTGGTCCTCAAGAAAATATTGTTACTTATAATTCACAACAAAATTTAGCAAATGACCCAAGAGTAATCAAAGGTTATAATGATTATTATCCTGAAATAATGAAACGTTACGTGCTTTTTAGAGTTGAACATAATGGTTCTTGTTGGGTTTATTCAGCCTTAACTAATTTAGTTGTTAACTTAATAGATTCAGGTAAGGACAATTTCACTAAATCCATAACTACTCTTGATAATCTTGCAAAAGAAAATGCAGAAAAATATGAACATTTTGAAAAATTTTATAAAAGTGATGATTATAAAAAGGTTATAGATGCCTTTAAATGGATCAGCAAATCTATGGATTTTAAAAAATCTCTTGATTTTATAAATCATAAAGAAGTTCACAATGTTTTAAATAAAGCTATGCGTGCTTTTTTAGCTGCAAATAAAAGAAAACTCAATAAGATAGATCAAGCAAAAGAACTTGAAACAGAGGCTACTTGCTGGGGTGATATAGGTGATTTCTCATTTATTTTTAATACATTAAACATAAACTTATCAGGAATTAAATTTATCACTGAACAAGAAGCACTTCAGGATAAAAAAGTTACTTATAACCCATTAAATAACACTTATGTTTTCATAAATTCTAGCAAGTTATACAAAAATTTTTTAAATGAAAAACTCATTAAAACTACTGGTTATAATCATAAAAAAGATAATTTTAAAGAACACTTAAATATGTTTTTTGCCAAAGCAAAAGATACAGATTTACCAAAAATAATATATGTAAGATCTAACATTGCTTATATGGATGCCGCAGTTTTAAGTAGTTTTGCTAAAAGATTTCAGTGATTCAATAATTCTATGAGCCAAATTTTCAACTTGAGCTTGCTTAGTTGATGACTCAGTGATTACGGCAATTTTGATTACATAAGATTCACGAACAATTATGTAGGTAAAAACCGCTAAAGCACTTTGAGGCTCAAGCTTATAAAATAGCTCCGGGCCACTTTTAGGAGTCCGGAAATCGATGCTTCGTTTTAAGTCGCTCCCTACTTTTGCATCGCTAAGCAAATGTCTTTGTTGAGTTTGCAACCACTCACGTGCTAAACCTTGGCCAAGGCTCATATCTTTAAAAAACTGCAATTCTATTATCATTTGATCAAGGGAAATATCCCCAAAGATAAAGACTTGATGATGGTCTTTAGCTTCGCTTTTTTTTAATGTGAGCCCTAGAGGTAAACTTAAAGAAAATGGCACACCTTCTAAAGCAACCTGCTCTAAGCTTGCATCAAATTTATTAGTCCACGGTTTAAAGCTTATAATCACAAAAATAATGCTGTAGAGATAAGCTAAGGCAAGCACCAACGCTGACATACGGATAAAATATATTTTTACGCGATTTAAAAAATTATTCTTACTATTAAAAATTATCACTAAACTTAAAAGAAAACCCGCGATACCACCGCCAAAATGAGCCCACATATCTACCATAGGCAAAAATGAAACACCTAAATTTATTGCTAAGTTTATCAAGGTTATTTTTCTTAGACGTACGCGAATTAGATCAGGAATAATGGAATTTTTAAAAAAAGCTAAGCCTACACTTGCTCCAAATAATCCCCAAAGAGCTCCCGACGCCCCTACACTCACCAAGCCTTTGCCCCAAAAAAAACTTGATATTGATCCACCAATTCCTGAAGCAAAAAATATCATCAAATATTTTGCCTCACCCAATATGCGATTAAAAAACCCGCCCAGGGCAAATAAAACGTAAGTATTAAAAAATACATGCATAAAACCTGCATGCAAAAATACCGAGGACATGAGACGAACATACTGCCCTTCGGCAACCAAACTTTTTACATTCGCCCCCATTCTCACCAACACCGCAGTGTTAGTGCTACCGCCAAAGTATTCTTCTAAAAGATAGAGAGCGACAATAACCGCGGCTAGCGCCCACGTGGCCTTGATATCTTGCTTACTGTAGGAAAGCTGAAATCCAATAACTTGCCTTACTTCTTTTTCTTCTTGACTCGATAACACCACAATCCACTACTCCAAACTTTGGGCCTTTAAATAAAATACGTTTATAAATCTTTTTTTTGGATTTAAAAAACATAAAATTTGCTAACTAAAATCTCGATTTACAACAAAACGATCCCGCCCCAAGCCCTTAGCCTGATAAAGGGCCTGATCAGCAGCAGCAATAAGTTCGGTTGAAATTCCCTCACGGTCCAAAATATCTGCTTTACCAGAAATAACCGCAATTCCTATGGATATGGATAAGTGCCCCAAAGCTTGTTTATCAGCTCCTCGCAATTTTAGACCACGAACAGCATGACATAATTTTAAGGCCACCTCAGAAGCTGCTTTTTCATCTGTTTGAGGAAGAATTACACAAAACTCTTCGCCACCAAAGCGTGCCACAGTATCCACTTTACGAATACAAGACTTCAAAGCGCTCGCAATTTCTTTTAGGGCCAAATCCCCTAAAACATGACCCATACGATCATTGTAGGCTTTAAAATGATCTACATCTACCAAAAGCAAGGAAAGATCATTATTAAACCGCTGGGTTCTCGTCAACTCAAATTCTATTTGCCGCATCATCGCCCGACGATTTAATATTCCCGTCAATGGATCCGATGTGGCCAACTCCAATGTGGTTTCATAAAGCTCGGCATTGATTGTGGCAAGAGCAGTTTGCGCAGCCAAAGCGGCGATAAGATCAACATCTTCTTTATCAAAAACACTGTTTTCAGAAGACAAAAATAAAAACACTCCCGTCACCCGCCCCTTATGAATCATCGGCACAGCCATAAGTGATCCGCTATTACCAAGCTCCAAGGGTACTCCACTGCGATCGAGAGTCTGCCATAATTTTAGATTTTTTTCTTTTTCAAGATTGCCCATAATGATGGGAGCTCCTGTTTGAGCTACCATACCCACGACACCTTCCCCTATTATTACTTGGCTCGGTTGGGAAATTTTTCCTTTATTAATTCCTAAGGTGGCAGCTAGTCTTAAAAAATGCCGATCATGGTTTTTGCTTTCAAGCAAGAATAGGGCAAATTGAGGCCACGATAATTTTTCTTGTATAAGCTTAACCAAACCATCAACCACCGACTCTCTTTGCAAAGTCCCCCCAAGTCTGTGCGCCGCTTCCATAAGCAATTCTTGAGCATGAACCTTGCTATTAAGTCGTTCATTTGAACGTTCAAGCTGAAACAAAGTCTCTTCTAATTTTAAGCGCATATTTTTTTGCGCCTCTGCATCATGAAGGCTATGCTCTTTTTCCAAAGAACGCGCCTCAATCTGAGTAATCACTCCGAGGAGTTGATTAAATCCTACTATGGTATGACCTATTTCATCATTGCGATCAACTTCCGCTCGTATCAAAAATGATCCTTTTTCTGCATCCTCAATAAAATGCATTAAGCGAGCTAAACGAAAACTTACATGCCGCTCAACCAAACCCTTAACTAAAAAAGAAAGTACTAAGATAACGCCAAATAGCCCAATTCCAACCTGCACAAAAAGTCGATGGGTATCTAAAAACATTAAATCGCGATCAATAAAAACAGAAACACTGCCAATACCATTATTTAGGTTCGATAGCAGATGAGTAACACTTAAGAGATTGTCTTCCTTAGTAACCCCCGGACGAAAAGCATCAAATCTTCCAAGTTCTCGAGAGTCTGTACTGTAACGCACAACTCCCTGCGTATCATACACGTTTACAAGAGATATATGAGGTGTACGAGCGACTCTCAATAGCAGTTTTCGAGCAATATCGTTTGGTTCTTTTGGGCCCAATCTTTGATAAATTGCAGAAACTGCCTCTGCAAGAATGCGCGCTTCTATTATCGCGTCTTGTTCAACTCTTCCGTATTGAAATGGCAACAAAAGGAGCAAAACTCCCAGACATAAAATGCTTCCGGTACCGGCAACATATAATGACAGCCGCCACCCGATAGGCAAACTTTTTTTCCCAACGAAAGCTGAATTTTTATTTGCATCAGCCAACAACGCTATTCCCCATCAAAGTTTCAACTTTATAAGATTCCTGTTCGAGCATCATCAATAAATTGTGTTCATGAATTTCATCTCTAGTCTCGATAGTCACTATTACCATTACTTCATTCCATTTTAAAACCGCAAAAGAACGTTCATGCTGAATATCCACTATATTGCCGGATGCTTTCGTTATGGTTGATAACAGATGTGACAAGGAACCAGGCGTATCTTTAATGATCAAAGACAAACGGCACAAGCGACCTGAATTTATTAACTCCTGTCCCGTCAAACGCGATAGTAAACTGATATCAATATTTCCCCCAGAAACAATCACAACAATTTTTTTATCGACCAATTCGTCTTTAAAACGCTCTAACAACATACCAGCAGTTGCTGTTGCCCCAGCTCCCTCTGTGACAATTTTTTGCCGTTCCAGCAATAACATAATTGCGCGCTGTATCTGATAATCATCCACACCAACTAATTTTGGTTGCAACTCATCACAAATTTTATGAGTCAGCTCTCCTACTCTACGGACGGCAATACCATCGGCAATAGTTTTTTCTCCGGCCAATGAAAAAGGGCTCCCTTTATCTAACGCCTGAGCCATTGATTGAAAAGCCATTGCCTCAACACCTATCATCTGTACTTTTTTTATACCTGATAAATTCGCAAAATATTTAGCAATACCCGCAAATAACCCTCCCCCCCCAATGGGAGCAAACATATAGTCAGGTACACCTATCTGATTTTGTATTTCAAGGCCAATAGTGGCCTGCCCAGTGATTATTTCTACATCGTTATAAGCATGCACGTATTCAGCTTCGTGTTCTATGGCAAATTCTTTGGCACAAGAATAAGCCTCGTCGTAGTTTTGCCCAACGAGCTTTACATCTGCGCCATATCTCTGCGTTTGAAGAATTTTTGTATTAGAAGTGCCGATGGGCATAAATATGGTTGCCTTAACTCCCAGCCTTCGAGCATGAAAGGCAACTGCCTGGGCATGGTTACCAGCTGATGCGGCTACCACATGCCTTAAAGAAAGAGACTGTTTGCTCAACAAGAAGTTAAGCGCACCTCTTTCTTTAAACGATCCGGTGTGCTGCATATTCTCGAGTTTTAAATACACTTGCCCAGAAGTAAGCTTCGAAAGATAAGGGGAAAAAATACATGGGGTTATCACAATATTATCTTTTATACGTAAATGCGCATTTTCAATTTGTTTGTTGGTAAACACAAACACTCCTTCGGGATATCAAAATAAAATCTTAAGCTTGGCTATTGAAGCAACCTAAGGCTGCTATATTTATAGTGCTAAGGTTTTAAAAATAGGTTTTTAGTTGATAGCAATGGCACATAAAACATTCGTAGCATTGAGCGTTCTCTTTCTTGTTATCCTTTTTATATTTCTTTTTCGTGCTCTTTTACGTGCTAAAGACGCCATTAAAAAAACTCCCAGTCCAGCTATTTTGCCAGATGACTTTCTTTTCACCATCATGCTTTTTTTCAACCTTTGGATATCCTTATTATTCCTATTGTTGTCTATGAATCTTGAACTTGAGGACAAACAAAACATCATTATTATTTCTGCTATAGTAACTCCATTTTTATTTTGGTGGTGGAGAAAAAAATCGGAGAAAAAAATATGAAAACTCTACTTCCCACTTCATTCATTCCCCTAAATATTTATCAAATACTTGGAACAACATGTTGCACTAGGATGGCAAAAAACTTTGCTCATAAAAATTTTAGCCGTCACTACTTATGCTACGACACTGCTTCAATACTTGAAGCCAACATGCTTATCCTTTGGGGAAGTATTTCAAAAAAGTTGGCTCTCAAAATAAATGATTATCTTCCTTTATTGCCCGAAAAAAATTTTATCTTGCATATGAGTGGATGCAAAAAAAGAATAAATAATGAAATTACTTTTTCAGATTTATCTATTATTAAAACCAACAAAGTAATTCAGCAGTGTCAAATAAATAATGCAGAAATAAAAAATATTATCCTTGAGGCAAAAAAATGTTTAAGAGCTTAAAACAACTTTTAGATCAGCGTTTAGGAAGTCTCATAGTTCAAGATGACCTTGCACTCGACGAAGGTTATTACATCAAGGTGGATGCAACTCACCTTAATGCTGCAAGTTATTTTTTAAAACATGATCCTGATACTCGCTTGACGCTGCTCGATTATATTATGGTAATCAAAGTTGATACTCTTCCCTGGACTCTAGGAGTAATCGAGCCAAACTCCACACACGAAATTGTCTATCAACTTAAAAGTTTAAAGCTGCCTTATAAAATTAACATTGTTATCGAAGTGAGCAAAAATACAGGAGTTATTCCAAGCATTCAGAACTTATTTATTGGCGCGCGTTGGTTGGAGAATGATATTAGAGAAAATTATTATTTCGATATCAACGAAGACTAGCAACAATCTCTGAATGGAGAAATTATGAAGCCTTCAAATATTCCCCCTGATCCATCGCTACTTATTTCACGTTTCCAACAAAAGGAACTTTATCAATCGGCATCGAAAAGCAGCAATATTTCTCTGAGTATGAGTCAACTGCCCAATCATTACATAGCTCCATTCTTTGATCCCCTCGCTATTAAGATTGGTCTAAAACTTAAATTACTTGGAGCTAAAATTATCCACTGCCAAATTGAACGAGGCTTCTTAAGCCATGGCCTGGAAAAAATTATCGCCCAAGATGGTTATAAAGATGCCATAAATGATATTGCACGCATCAACCAACGAACACCCATATTTTATCAAATGGCACTTTTGAGCGCTTATGAGAATTTATGCGCTATTCATGTCTCACAAGAAATAAAAATGACGCGGGCTTTGGCTCTAGAAATTGCCCGTATCTATCATCACTTTTATGTATGCAAAAATGTATTTGTCAGCCTAAATGCTGACTCACTATTTGAACTTGCTCGAAACGGAAAAAATTCAATAAAAGATTTTGCAAAAATTTTTGGCAACCTCGATGAAATTGAAAAACAATCACCAAAACTTATTATTGATGAACTAATTGATATATGCGATTTTATCACGCAAATTGTCGAAGATATTAATAATAGTTTTGAACAGGAAAATATCTTAATCCCTAAGCTCAAACAAAAAGCCGTTATCAATTTAACTGCGGCAAGTTCATTAGGACTTACTGGAGCTTTTATCAGAGCAAATCGCTGTATCTATGACCTAAGACTGCAAAAACAAGCTTCCATTGATTACATAAAAATACCAAAAATAAACACTTCAGAAGGCGGTGATGCCTTTGCGCGTCTTAACCTTAGAATTCTCGATATACTTTCAAGCTCTCTGTGGCTGAAAGAAAAACTTAAACAATTTGATGAGCGAAATTATAAGTTCATTGCTTTTGATTATGAAAAAATTCCTGATGTAGAACTTGCCCAAAAAAACTTTTCCTTTGGTGAAATAGAAAGCCCAGAAGGCGATATTAAAGCGGCACTTTTCATAGATAAAGAACACTCGCTGACTTTCCACCTAAGAACACCTGCATATTTTATCGCCCAAGCCCTACCTCAACTTCTACTCCATGCAGATTTAGACGATCTCCCTGCGCTACTAGCTTCTTTAGGTATTAGCGCAGAAGAAATTGATAAATAAGCGAAAGGTTTAATTAAGGCCATTTACGACCAAACATCCTTCTCCTGTGCAAGAGCAACGGCTATCCCCCAAGGCACAAGCACCAACAACACAGTCCTTGCCCGAGCAGGAACAGGATTTTGAATTTCGATCGCAGATGACAGAACACTGCTCCCCCGAACATGAGCAAGAAGATCCCGATGCACAATTGAGCAAACATTGCTCTTTATCGCATTCACACCTTTCATTATCCTTACACAGGGCTGTGGGAATATTCAGACAATTTTTTCCCTCGCAGGTGCAGTTTGCGCCGTCTACACAAAAAACCCCGCAATTATCTCCTGTACAACTGCATTGTGCTTGCGGAGCACAGATTGTTGTACAATCCTCTGCTGAACAGTTGCAACTGCCCCCCACACCACATTCCACCGAGCACCCTGGCTCGTCACAGCTACAATTTTTTCCCGATTCACAGTTCTCATGATTAATAACCCGGCAATCTTTACTGGTACAATCACATGAGCGTGCTCCCTCGACACAGTCGATAGAACACCCTGCTCCACTACAGCTACACTCAGAGTTATCCGCACACAGAATTTTGCATCCAGCTCCGCTACACGAACATGAGCCTTCTTTCTCGCATAACAAAGAGCAACCATCCTCATCGCAAGAACAATTTTTTCCAGCCTCACAGACAGAAGTATTGCTCATTAAATTTTTCCCAATCAAAATGCCATCTTGAGTTTCCTTACAAAGGCTGGAATCTAACCCTTGGCATTCATCGCTGGCTTTTTGAGAACTTGAGCAGCTCCCCAAAAACAAGATAAAAATAATTTTGAAAGCTAAAAAAGACTTACTGTTTTTCATACTGCATCCCCACTTGCACAAACACAGTATAAATCAAACAAATCATTAAAAATAATTTATAAAAAAATAGACATCAGACAAATAATACACTCATTTTTAACAAGTATTTTTCTTAAACTAATTTTGCAAATATTTTCATCTATTTCTTTGATGGTTTATTGAACAAGTGCATCAGCTTGTTCTACTGGAAGAGTTGCCTTCACATCAGTTGCCAGTGAACTCACTCTGCCATCTTTTAACTCAATAAGCGCTGCACGGGCAATCATCACCGCATTATCAGTACAAAGCTCCTTAGGAGGAAGATAAAGTGAAATGCCTAAAGTATCACACTGGCTTTTTATGGTATGGCGTAAACCGGTATTCGCTGCTACCCCTCCACCGATCACAATATTTTTTATGTTTTTTTCTTGAGCAGCTCTTAGAGTTCGCTCGCACAGCGCCTGAGAAATTGCGCATTCTACCGAAGCACATAAATCTTTTAAACTCTGTTCATTAAAGGGATTTTGTTCCCGAATGCAACGTATTGCTTCCGTTTTAAGTCCAGAAAAAGAAAAATTAAAATGTGATTCTTTGCGCATGGCGATAGGTAATTTGAAACGGCTTGCATCACCTAAGCGTGCAAGTTCATCCATTTTTTTGCCTGCGGGATAGCCTAATCCCAATGCTCGACCGATCTTATCAAATGCTTCTCCTGCTGCATCATCTAAGGTTTCACCGATCAAGCTGATGCGATAATTTTTATCGCACTGATACAAAGCACTATGCCCCCCTGATGCAATCAGCGCAATGAAAGGAGGCTTTGGAAAATCAGGCTCGCTCAAGCCTGCAAGCACATGACCTCGAATATGATGCACCCCCACAAAAGGAATATTCAAAGACAAAGCTAAACCTTTAGCAAAATTTGCGCCTACCAATAGAGGGCCTACCAGCCCGGGAGCTATAGTCGCTGCTACCACATCAATTGCTGAAATTTCTAAGCATGCTTTTTTTAAAGCCAATTTAGTGGTGCACAAAATCTGTTCAATATGAGCCCTCGAACCAATCTCAGGCACCACACCACCATAACGAGCATATTCATGCACCTGAGTGTAGATTGCGTTGCCTAAAATCTGTCCTTGTTCATTGATCACGGCAACAGCTGTATCATCGCAGCTTGTTTCAATAGCAAGAATTTTTTTCATGTTTTTTTGCCTTAAAGACTGTTTAAAAATATTTGGCAAAGTTTTTTTACAACGTTTAGCTTAAACCTCACCTATACCATACAAGAAAAAATCGCACTTACTAGTCCCTTATTAAAATATAAATATTATTATTCAATAATAAACTAAACCCAGTAATTCCGGTCTAGATCAATTTTAAGATTCATCTCGTTTTTTTGTACATCAAATTATGTTGTATATTTCTACAGACATTGTAAGAGATACGGGTTTAAGAAAAACCTAAGCTTGTATCACCACAAAAGTTGGTTTCAGATACAAACATCCGTTCATGGTTGAGCCCAACATAGCCGCATAAAGATTTTACACGAGAGGTTTTTATGAGAAACAATATCTATAAGTTTATTATTTTCATGTTTTTTGCTTTTGTAACAGTGGCTATGCATCCTGCTGAATTCATGGAAGGAATTGAGCTTGAAGAAATTAATGAGATTGGGTCCGAAGAAAATGAAGAAAATACTCAGCAACAGCCTGCTGATATCGACTGCCTTTATCCACTAGATACTTTGAAAAAAATTTTTTCATGTTTTGTAGACTGCGTAGAGCTTTATGGTTCAGGTAACTATGCCAATTTAAATACCTATTAGTGCATATTTCCTACTTTTAAAAGGACGCATGGACATGAAACGTATAATATTGCTCATGGTACTTATTCTCGCCTCGTGCACTGATCAGGGATGCAGCTCGAAAAAAAACATACGAAAAGACGATGAATATGCAAAGGTCGGCAATAAAATTGAGCAGTTTCCGGCTCTTGATTTTTCAAAGCTTAATAATCAAGAACAACAAGATAAAATTATTGCTCTCTTCAACGACGAGATCTGCCCATGCGGATGTAGGAAAACTTTTGCTCAATGCTTAGTTATGAAAAATGCTTGCAAACCGGGTATCATGCTCGGCCAATGGGCCATTGATCAATTGTCTATGGGTCATCCTGAGCGCTATGTCATTCAAGGCTTAAACGAAGAAATCAATGCAGGCTTTCTTGCTACTCCTCGAAAAGTAAATCTTCTTGGAGCGCATCATAGGGGCAACAAAAAGGCTCCTATCACCATAGTTGAATTTACTGACTTTGAATGTCCTGCATGCAAAACAGTGTTTAAACCTTTATCAAAACTGATTGACGATGAAAAAGATAACGTGCAGCTGTACTTCATGCATTTTCCTCTCAAAAGACATGCCAATGCGCAAAAGGCAGCTGTCGCAGCTGAAGCGGCGGGACTTCAGGGAAAATTTTGGGAAATGCACGATCTGCTCCTGAGCCAAAATGGAAGTTTGAACGAAGATATCATCAAAACTTTGGCCTCAACTATTTTTAACGAAGAACAAATGCTGCAGTTTGAAAAAGATATACAACGAGAAGATTTAGCACAAAAAATTATTGCTCAACGTGACCATGCCATTAAAGATTTAAAACTTCTTGCAACCCCAGCGATTCTCTTTAACGGACGTCCTTTTCACCTGAGCCTAAAAGATGATGCGCTTAAACTACGTTTAGCAATGGAACTTGAGCGTGCCTCAATCAATTGCGAAGCACGTGGCCCATAGATAACTACAGGTATTTTATGTACCCATTTCCAAGCAAACAATTCACCTTAATTGCAGCTGATGGTCAAAAACCAAGCCCACATTTTTTTTTGAATCATCTCAAGCATGCATCTTCTTTGCTCGCTGCTGATGGAGCTGCATCATGGTGCTTTGACCATAATTTCAGTCCTGATCTTGTTATTGGTGATATGGATAGCTGCTCTCGCTTAACAATACCTTTCGTTCATGTAGAAGATCAAAATAGTAATGACCTGGAAAAAGTCTTTAAGTACTGCATGGAAAAGAATTTAAAAAATCTCTTAGTGATGGGGGCTTTTGGCTTAAGAGCAGATCATTTTCTCACCAATATTTTTGTTCTCAATAAATATTCATTGCATCTAAATATTTTTTTTATTGATGACCAACAAATGGCTTTTATCTGCCCACCCAATAAGCATCTTCTGATTTCAGGGAGTAATTTATCTTACTTTTCTTTATATCCACTTGCTCACCAAGTAGGACCGATAAATACTGAAGGAGTTTTGTATCCTTTAAAAAATGAATATCTGTCGATACATAACAGTCTGGGAACCCTCAATAAAATTTCTCACAACACTATTTCATTACGCTGCCAAAGCCAAAATTTATTGGTGTTGCTTCCATTTGATAAGGATCTTGTTATTGAATGCGATTAAAAATCTCATCAATCCAGGCGTTGAGCTCAGGAGCGAGCGCTTGTTTTTTTGTGACAATCTCTTGGATAATTCTTTGCGCTTTTTCTTGAGTAGAAGATTGCTCAAAGAGTCTTTTCATAAATTCACGTTCAAAAGCAAAACGTAAAAATGAATGCAAGCGCTTTTGCCGTTCTGAAAAAAGATAAGCACTCGCCATTTTTTGTTGATGGGTTTTAAAAAGATCAGAACAAAAATCATCTACACCAATATCTAGCATAGCACTCACTAAGTAGACCGGCGTATTGAGTGCTCCTTTAAGTTGATTGTAGGTCGCTCGAGCTAAAGACTTAAGGGCATCATCAAATTTATTGACAATAATAAAATCAGCTCGTTCAAGAATACCTTTTTTTAAGGCTTGCAGCTGATCACCTGCTCCAGGCTGCATCATCACAACAAAATGATCAGCTAGAGAATAAGCCAATGTTTCCGATTGACCAACTCCAACTGTCTCGATTATCACGGCATTAAAACCAAATGATTCAACGGCAAAAATTACATCGTGTGTTGCAACACTCACTCCTCCCAAAACTGCTCGTGATGAGGATGGGCGAATATACACACCTTCATCATCAAGCAATTGCGTCATCCTGGTTTTGTCAGCAAGAATACTTCCTCCATGTACCTCGCTCGCCGGATCAATAGGAAGAATAGCAACTTTATAATTTTGAGCACGCAACTTTTTGCCAAGCACATTGATAAGACTACTTTTCCCCACGCCTGGTGGCCCTGACAAGGCAATACGCAAACTCTTCTGAGAATTGTGCATGTTCTTTAAAAGATGAGCTGCTTTTTTACGATCACTTTCGCGATCCGATTCTATCAAGGTAATGAGCTGTGAAAGCGCTCGCCTATCACCGGACAAAAATGACTTGAGTAATTGTTCGTCTTTCATTATTTGATCCGTGCTTTTAAACATTCCAATACACGATGAGCAGCACTCAGCACGCTTGTACCCGGCCCAAAAATTTCTAAAACTCCAAGGCTTTTTAGTGTGTCATAATCCTGCGGAGGAATAACACCTCCCACCACCACTAAGATATCGTTGGCACTTCTCTTTTTAAGCTCTTTCATCAGCTCAGGCACCAAAGTAAGATGTCCTGCAGCTAAGGTGCTTACACCTATCACATGCACATCATTATCGATTGCTTGCTGGGCTATAGTTTTTGGCGTTTGAAAGAGTGGAGAAAGATCAACATCAAAACCAAGATCGGCAAAGGCACTGGCAATAACTTTTGCTCCCCTATCGTGCCCATCTTGACCCAATTTTGCTACCAACAATCGAGGCTGACGTCCCATCAGCTTAGCCAATGCTTTGGTTTCACTAAGTAACTCTTGAAGTTCATCTTCCTTATCATACATTTTTTTATAGACTCCAAAGCTCGATGACACTTTTGGCTCAAAGCGCCTAAATACTTGTTCTAAGGCCTCACTTACTTCACCAACACTCGCGCGATTGCGCATAGCATTGATACTCAGTTCCAATAAATTTTTTCCATCTTTCGCTCCCTGTGCCAAAGCTTCTAAAGCAAATTTACATTTGCTTTCATTGCGAGTGTTTTTAAGTTGAGCCAACTTTTCTTTTTGCTCTTTGATCACTTGATGGTTATCGATAGATAAAATTTCGATAGGTTCCTCTTCATCAAGTTGATATTTGTTTACTCCTACAACTACTTCTTGCTGACTATCGATCCTGGCCTGTCGTTCAAGTGCAGCTTCCTCAATCCACTGAGAAGGCAAACCTGTCTCTAAGGCTTTTGTCATTCCACCTGCCAAAGCTATCTGATCCATAATATGCCTTGCTTTTTTGGCAATCTTGGCTGTCAAATATTCTACATAATAAGAACCACCAAGCGGATCTACTACATCGCAAATACGGCTTTCATGTTGCAAAATTAATTGTGTGTTACGCGCTATACGTGAAGAGGTTGACGTTGGTAAAGAAATAGCTTCGTCATAAGAATTGGTATGCAGCGATTGGGTACCACCTAATACTGCAGCCATCGCTTCAATAGTAGTTCTCACCACATTGTTGAGAGGATCTTTGGCAGCAAGGCTCCAGCCTGATGTTTGACAGTGAGTTCTTAAAAACAAAGATTTTTCTTCTTTGGCTCCGAACTCTTTCATAGTGTGTGCCCAAATTGTACGAGCTGCTCGAAGTTTTGCCACTTCCATAAAAAAATCCATTCCGGTGGCAAAAAAGAAAGATAAACGCGAAGCAAAATTATCAATAGCAATACCACGATCAAGTGCGGCTTTTACATACTCAATCCCATCGGCAAGTGTAAGTCCAAGCTCTAGCGCTAAATCTGCTCCAGCTTCGTGAATATGATATCCACTGATACTGATGGAATTAAATTGAGGCAAATATCGAGAACTGTATTCAATTATATCGGCAACAATTCTCATTGAAGGTTTTGGCGGGTAAATAAAAGTATTGCGCACCAGAAATTCTTTTAAAATATCATTTTGAATCGTACCTGAAATTTTTTCTTTACTAACTCCGCTTTCTTCAGCAGCCACGATAAAAGCCGCAAGTACCGGAAGCACCGCCCCATTCATGGTCATAGATACACTCACTTGAGACAGATCGATGTCCTTGAATAATTCTTGCATATCGAGAACTGAATCAATAGCAACTCCTGCTTTACCAACATCAGCCACAACCAAAGGATTGTCAGAATCATATCCGCGATGAGTGGGTAAATCGAATGCTACGGACAAACCCTTTTGCCCCTTTTTTAAACATTCTTGATAAAAAACATTTGATGCCTTCGCGCTGCTGAAGCCTGCATATTGGCGAATAGTCCAGGGACGATGGGTGTACATAGTAGCGCGAATGCCACGGGTGTAGGGAAAAAAACCAGGCATAGATTCTTTCATGTCTGCTGTATCAAGTGAGCTATAGACAGGATCATGTTGATTTTTTTTGCTCTCTTTGCTTGAAAAAGAGTTGTTCTTTCCTGCACGCTCATACTCAGCTAATTTTTGCCAGCCAAGAATATCTGCAGAATTAATTTTATGCTCTTTCATTATGGCCTCGAGATTTTTTTGCATGTATAACGTGCATATTCATCTTTGCCCACTCTTTCTTAAAAGACCTAATTTTTTTTTAGACAAAAATAAGAACACTACCTTCAAGCTAATGACTATTACTGTCCTGAGCACAAAAAACAGAAAGGCTTTACAAATCCGAAAATAATGGTAGAAATTTCTATCTACTATTTTTGCCACATATTTACTTGAGATTAAACATAAAATAATATATTAAAAAACCAGGAAAACAAATGACATTAAAAAGATTATTTTTATTTTTTTTCATACTTATACAATCCTGTGAAAATGAAAAAAAGACATATTTTAAGCAAGAATTCCACCAAACACCCACTAAAAAACATGAGCATAATTTGACAAAAAATGACTCACCACCCAAACTCAACCGTAATCAAACAACTCTTCCCACACCTAAAAATCAAACAACTCCTCCCACACCTAAAAATCAAACAACTCTTCCCAATAAGCCAGTAACCCCTACTTCCACCCATTCAGATAAAAATGCTCAGGAACTTAGAAAACTTGAAAGTTATTTAAACGATCCACTAATTCAACTTATTACCGCCTCTCCACAGGAACTTGAGAACTCTGCTCAAAAGCTTAAAGCAGATGTTTCGATTAAAAAGTGGCCTGAAATTTATAAAATCAGCTGGATTCGGAATATTCAACAACACGAAAAAACATCAGCAATTATTGAAAATATTTTTAAAAATAGCAAACAACAAGGTCTTTTTGATTACGTGCGCGAGTTGAAAAAAAATAGCAATGATTTTTCAAAGATAGTCTTAGAAACCTGTGCCGGCAATAAAATTAACAGCACTTCTCTTAGCTTATGCCAAAAAGCCCTTACTACTAATATAAGATATTCTGGCGCATTAGCAGGATTCCAAGGGCATATTGTAGCGATCGGCGATTATTTATTCATTGATATTCCTGAAGATATTCGTGGAGGACATTAATAGTATAAAACGCGTCTTCCATCGAGCACAGAGAGTAAAAGATTTGCCACCGTTAAAACCTGATCTTTATTTTCTCCCTCCACGCTCACCAAAACCCTAAAATCTTTTTGTGGTGATTGAGGATAGGAGCCGATTTGAACTTCATTAAATTGATCTTGGATGGTGCTTAAGTCATGAGCGATCGTGCTTTCGCTTTTATCAGTAGCTATAAGTTCTCTAAAAAATTGCGAGCCATCAAACAAATAGGAGTTATGTTTGAGTAAGCGTTCAAATAGAAAAGGAACTCCGGGAAATATATAAACATTTCTCAACTGAATAAGTGGAAGCCATAGTGGTTCCACAAAATACACCTTACTACCTTTAGGAAAAGCCAACATTTTTCGCTGTGCATCGCTGACGACTGAGCCTCGACCAGCTTTTTCTTGCGCTAGCTGAAAATAGCGAAAAGCTTCTTGATGTTCGATAAGAGGTTTTCTAAACGCTAGCGAAATACCCTCTAAGGTACGATCGTCGTGAGTTGGTCCAACGCCCCCTGAAGTACACACATAATCGTACAGAGAGCTGAAACGTTTAACTGTATCGGCAATAGCTTCCAGCTGATCAGGAATTACTTCAATCCTTTCTACTTTGACGCCTCGCTCAAACATCACCGATGTGAACACAAAGCTATTCTCGTCTTTAATTTTTCCGCTGAGAATCTCGTCACCGATGACGATCAGTCCTGTTTTTTTCACAAGTAGATTTTACTCCTGCCAAGGAGATTTATTACCGCCATAAAGACTTTCTCTCGTTGGCTCTTCGTTAATGCGCTCTTTTAGTTCCTTACCTACAGTAAAAAAGGGCACATACTTTTGGGGCACCTGCACTTCATCACCGGTCCTGGGGTTCCGAGCAGCTCTGGACTTTCTAAGCTTAGGAACAAAAGAACCAAAACCTCTTATTTCTATTCGTTGCCCACGGGATAATGCTTCTGTCATGGTTTGTAAAATGGTATTCACCACCAGCTCCACATCGCGTCGCTGTATTTCTGGTGTTTGTAGGGCGATATCATCAATTAATTCACTTTTGGTCACTCGTATACCCACTGCACCCTAGGGGTGGAAAAAATCTATTTTTTTGCTTTCATCAATGCACCATTGATTAAGCCAACAACATTTATTTATCCTAGCGACACTTGTTACAAAAGGCGAATTTATAGTTTTAAAGGGCTTTAGTATGAGCTATTCGATTGTTTTTTGGGCATATTTAAATAATATTTTTTTACCCACTAAACATAAGCAATGCTCGGCTCGCTGCAAAAAAAATTCACCCAGAGTGATTGTTCAATATCAAGGGACAAAAACTGTTTTGCCCCCTTCAAAAAAGAGCGTACTAAAAATATTTATTTCAAATTGAATAAGCAGCAAACACTTAACGCAGATCTACTTTATATTCCTGTTGATTTTCAGGGTTCCATGAATCTGTCACCTTTGCCGAAAATTGATTATCTTTCAGAATAATAATGACGTGGGATCCATAATTTATGCTTCGGAAATTGAGTTCTGCCTCCTTGGAATTATATTTTACTTGGCAATACAGTCGAGTATCGGGGCTTGGATAACCCATGCCATCGGCATAGCTGTAATCAAGGTAACGAACTTTTTCTTGATTGCTTGCTAGTTTATAGGAAAATAATCTATCTTCTTGGTTTTGTTCGTAGGCCCAACAGCTTATTCCTGCATCACCAAACGAACTTTCGTTTTTAATTTCCCATCTACTGTTAAGATAATGTCCGTGGGCTTGAACAAAAAAACAAAACAGCGCAGATGAGAGAAGTAATAATTTTTTCATGGCCTATCCTCTTGTAATTCGGGGATTTGGCTCAACAACAGATAAAAAAAAATTAACATTTCAAGCAACACAAAATTATGACTAGAAAAACTCAAAAACCTGGCGTTTATAAACACCCGCTTGAACAAGCCTTCAGATTAGACTAGCCTTCGGCCCGTATATTTTACCTTTTCGCGCGGGAGCCTTCGTGCATGCTTGAGACAATTTCCAAAGGTTTTAGTGCCGCTAAAAATCTGCTTAAAAAAGAAAGCGTATTAAATGAAAACAATATTGCCAGCGCTTTGAAAGAAGTGCGTCTTTCCTTGCTCGAAGCTGATGTTGAGTATGGAGTAGTCAAGACTTTTATTAGCCGCGTTAAGGAACGCAGCCTTGGCGCGACAATCAAAACTTCTATAACGGATAAGAAAGGGCGCACCCATAAACTTTCTCCCAGTGAGCATTTTATTGGCATTTGCTATGAAGAGCTCGAAGCTCTCATGGGGCCTGAATGTGAAGAGGTTGAATTTTTCAAGCCCATTACCTCATTTATGATGGTTGGTTTGCAAGGGAGTGGAAAAACTACAACCAGCGCTAAACTTGCACGCTATCTAAAAGAAGATAAAAATAAAAAACCTCTTTTGGTTGCAGCAGATATTTATCGGCCTGGAGCAGCTCATCAGTTGGAAATTTTAGGTGAACGCCTCAAGATCCCTGTGTTTCACATTGAAAACGCAAGCGCTCAAGAGATCTGCAAACAAGGTTTTCAAAAAGCCAAAGAGCTCAAATGCGATGTAGTCATTTTCGATACAGCGGGCCGTCTCGCTATTGATGAAAAACTCATGGCCGAACTGGATGATATAAAAGATATGATCAACCCTCAACATATCTTTTTGGTTGTTGATGCGATGATCGGTCAAGATGCTGTTACCACTGCCTCACAGTTTAACAATCGCTTGGATATAAGTGGCTTTATTCTGACCAAATTGGATGGTGACGCTCGTGGTGGCGCTGCCATATCTATCAAAGAAATCACCAAAAAGCCTATTAAATTCCTCGGCATGGGAGAAGATCTCAACAGTCTAGAGCCTTTCCGGCCGCAAGGCTTAGCGAGCCGAATCCTTGGAATGGGCGACGTAGTCTCGCTAGTCAAAGATTTTGAAAAACATGTGGATGAAAAAGAAGCTGAAGCCGATGTTAAACGTCTTATGCGTGGCTCATTTTCATTCAATGATTTTATTAAACAGCTCAAGATGATTAGAAAACTAGGTTCATTTCAATCGATCCTTGAGCGTCTGCCTGGTATGCAAGATATGCTTGGTGGTCAAGCCAAAGTTGATGAGCGCGAGTTCAATAAATTTGAAGCGATGATTTCCTCAATGACTGAGCAAGAAAGAAATTTCCCTGAATTGCTGGCTAAGGTAAAGCGTCGCAGGGAACGTGTAGCCAAAGGTAGTGGTCATAAGCTTTCTGAGCTCGAGGCTCTTATTGAGCGTTTCATGATGATGAGACAGATGATGCAATCATTGGGTAAAAATCCCAACGCAATGGCTCAAATGCCTATGTTCAAAAATATGAACCGCATGTCGCAGATTGCTCAAAATTATGGGCAACCGGCAGGAAGCAACCCTCTAGATATGTTTGGACCAAACATGATGGGCGGCCAAGCTCGACCACCTGCACCACAGTTTGTTGCACCCAAAGTATCGAGCAAACAAAAGAAAGATAAACGAAAGCAACAAAAACAAGCTAGAAAGAAAAATAAGAAACGCTAGCAATTTTAGTGTGTTTCATTAATTTCTAAAAAATTGGCTCACTCAAAAATTGCTATCATTTTTATGAAACTCTGATGGCTTGTGATAAAAATCATGTTTTTTTTCAGTCACTTATGGGGTGATTCCGTGCGAACCTGGCAAAAAATAAATCTTTCATTGATCGTGCGCGCAATTATTTTCTTAGTGGCTGTTATATTTTTTTTGCTCAATCGGAAAATGCCTTTGATCGGCACAGCAGGCTTTGAGGCGGCAAATTTATTTATTATTATTTTAGGCCCGATTTTTTGCTTGGCCAGCGCTCTTCATAAAACTGAAAAAAATACCCCCAATTTTCGTTTAGTTTTTCTGAAAGAATTATTTTGGGCCTCCGTTATTGTTGGATGCTATAGCCTGCTGCTTCTCTACAATGGCTTATTTATTCATAGTTGCAGTCCGGGGGCTGGATTAACCCCATTTTTTATCACTCTTCTTCCACCGCTTCTTCTCAATGTTAGCGTAGGTGCTCTCATTGCAACGATCTTTAGGCCTTTATGGCTAAGGATAATTATTTTTGTCACAGGATATCTTTTTTACTATGCCTGGATTTTTTTAGCTTGGTGGCAGGAAACCAGCTTTCGAGTATTAACTCATGCCTCTTTGATGATCAGCTCAGATCTTTTGGCAGGAAGCGCTCTTAATTTAGGGATGGTTGGCTTTAGAACCGCAACACTCTTAATCGCAACAGCTTTAATAATTTTTGGATTTACATTTCAAACCCATTCTCGCACAAGTTTTTTTAACAGCAGCAGTAATCACCCTATAAAGAATTCTTTCCTAATTTTATTTCTTTTGCTCAGCGCAACCGTCACCCATTGGCAGAGTTTAAAAAACATAGGAAAAAATCATGCTTCTCTTGAGTCGGATTATTCTCTATCCGTATCTCATAACAGCATAATTGTCAGAACCAATCCTGAATTGGTCTCAGAACAACAGGCTCGAGAAATTCTTAATGAAGCACTGCTTTACCAAAATCGCATCAGAAAGTTTTTGCCCCCTAAGCTTTCAAAACCTATCACCATTTGGCTTTATCCAAACGACCAGGCAAAATTCACCTATACAGGAGCAGCCCACGTACACTTTGCTCTTCCCAAACACCGGGAACTTCATATCTCTTTGGCGAGCATTCCTCACCCAGTTTTAGGTCATGAACTTGCTCACATTTATATTGGTGAATATAGTCAGACCTTACTTGGGCTCCCTGGACGATTGGGAATTATACCCAATATGGCTCTAACTGAAGGACTGGCTATGTATCTGACGCCTGAGCTTGCCATAGAGAATGATTTGAGCATGTTCGAGCAAGCCCAAGCGCTTCATCAAGCAGGATTGGGAATCAATATTGAAGAGCTCTTTTCTTTGGATCCCACTCGCTTTGCTTTAAGCCATCCTCACTCCTCATATATTTTTGCCGGAGCTTTTTTAGCTTTTGTATTGGAGCACTCCGCTCATAAAGAAAGAGCAAGCGAACGGCTAAAAGTCCTTATTGCTCAAGGAACAATTGATTATCTATTTGCCTCCGATAAAGAAAAGACACAGACAATCACAGCATTTAGAAAGGAACTTGAAAAGCCGATTGAAGCCTATGCACTTTTATGGGCAAAGCATAATTTTGACCGCAGCAGCATCTTGGGCAATAACTGCCAAGACCCTTATCATAAGCAAAAATCTGCTTTTAAGAGAAATATACTCAATGACAACTACACTTCAGCACTGACTTCAATTTCCTCCCTTCCTCAAAGAGCCCAAATCGCTCTTATAAAGAAAGCTCAAACAAGTCTGCTGAATCAAGGACGTTACCAAATGACATTGGCCTTGATCAAGAATCTTGAAGAGCGCTACTCCCCACATGCCGCTGAATTTAATGAATTATGGCTTGATCAATGCAGTGCTCTGATCTACCAAGATGATTTTTCAAAAGCTTCACAAGTTCTGCAAAATATCGATCCCGAGTACCTTAATCAAGCAAGCAAACGCCAAATTGCCATTGGCAAACAACTTTTATTCAACCCAATTCAAAGCCCACTCTCAATCGCTATCCTTCAAACCACATTTGCCAAAAATAATAAGCTGTTATCACTTGTCTCTAGGCTCGGAATGAATTTGGGAAAAAATATCAGAATAAAAAATAGTGAGCTTAGTATTGGTCAATACCTCTATGCACGAATCTTAATGAGAGACAAAGATTATCAACGAGCATTAGCTATTATTGAAGAGCTTTATAAAAATCAAGCTCTGCTCCCCAAAGAACTTTTGCAAGAATTGCAGCTCATGCTTGCTCAAAGCAATTTCCATCTAAAAAACTACTCACAAGCTAAAAACATCTATCTTGCTCTTCTTAATCACGCTCAAAAAACTGCTGTTACGATTGTGCTCAACGATATGCTGGCGAGAATAGAATTCTTGCAAAACTCTCCTCTTTAATCATCAAATAAAATTCTTGCGCAAAAAAACTCACCTTTGACCACGCAGCGTTTCTTAAGCCAACCAAGCCAACATCAAAGGAATTTTTATATATTTATTTTTTAAAAAATCTATCAATTATTTCGGTGATATATTTTTTCAATGACTAAAAAAATAGATACAGATTATTTAGCAACCGCCATAGATTGGATCGGAAATAATTATGATGACATCAAGCAATTAAGCCTTGATACGTGTATTATTTCCCAAGCAAAAGATTCGTGCACACAGCAAAAAAACTTGCTCCAAGAAATTCAACCTGGAATCTTTGTTCTTACCATTCCTAAAACTCACAACATCTCACCCATTGAGATAAAAAAAATATCTGATCGTGCTCAATATTCGATACTACCAAACCGACATGATAATACCCCATTAATTAAACTTACTTTTAACCAAATAAAAAATCTTTGTTACAACGAAAAAGATTGCAATTGGGCTCAATATTTAAGCAACTATTATCAATACGACCCCAAAACACATGTAATATTTTTTTATCATTCATCAAGCATAGAAGATCAGCTTAAAAATAATATCAATAAATTGAACTTAATTATCACAGAGAAACTCTCAAATAAAACATTAATACTTTCAAATAATAAATATCATTGTCCATTTAATATTTCCCAGCTCGTAGCCTATGCTTTATGGCGAAACGAGCCCATCAAAAAAAGCATCACAGCTGAAATGCATCAACTTGAAAAACGTTTTCTTATTTTTCCTTTGTTGCATAAGACGTTGGAAAAAAATTTCAAAAATTTAAAATGGCAGCTGAGCGATGGTCTCCTACGCTACAGCTATGAAGGTGTAAGCAAAAACTTTGACTATGCAAGTCTCACTGATGATATGCTGGCGGGAAATTTCAAAGAGAGCATAGAAGAAAATTTAAGTGGATTTAAAATAAGCGATCTTGACACCTCTTCTTCCTTTCCCACAGTTGCTGTTCGTTCTTTAATTCATTTAAAAGCTCGCCCCCATTCACTTTCCTGTATCCAAAATGGTTATGCCATTTGTGCAGCCAAAGAATACGCAGGCAAACAGCATCCCATTTCTTATTCTGGCGCACATCCCAATCTAAGCTATGAAAGATGGCTTGCTCGTTCATCTCGACATTTGGCCAGACATAACTATCAAGCACGCGTTATTTTTTCAGATGAAAATAATCCTCAAGCCTTCTCTTTAGTCGGTGAGCAAGTAGCCAGCATCGCTATTTTTCCAAAGCTTGTAAAAGGTGTTTTTGAGCAACTAGAGATTCCTGTTGAAAAGAGCGCACGCCTTATCGCACACAACGAAGATGTACTCACGATCGCTACAGAATCTGCATCGTGGCAAGAGATCAACGAGGTCAACCGTAAAGCAGAGACTCTCTTTAAAATGGTTGCCACCGATGGCGCAGATCCTCTTTCTTTATTTGAAAAAAAACTACTGCCAAATCATGGTGCTGGTACATTCCATTTCAGTAAAGTGCCTCACGAATTTTTTGATTTGCTTGATACCGCTCATACTATGAAGCAAAGCATGCCACCAGGACACGATCATTACCTTATTGGTCTTGCTTACGAATGCCTTCATGAATGGAGCATGGCAGTAGAATATTTTCAAAAAGCGCTTAGGCAAGACAGAACCGATCCTGATATTCTGAACGCTCTAGGTTCAGCACACCTTGAACTTGGTCAGGCTTCAGTGGCACTACCTTTTATCAAGCGAGCTTTTGATCTTTTGCCGCAAGATCCGGAAGTGGCCGATAGCCTAGGACGCATTAATCTTGAATGCGGAAAAATCGATGATGCAATCAAAGCCTTTGAAAGAGCCGTAAGGCTTTCTCCCGCTTCAGCTAATTTTTTATCTAATCTAGGCAATGGTTACATGCTTGCATCGAGAACTAAAGAAGCATTGAGTATGTTCACCAAAGCCTTGCAATGTAATCCTAATTTTGCCCCCGCACACGAAAGCCTTGCATACTTGCACATACAAAGTGGTGACGAGTCAGAAGCCAAAAAGCACGCTTTGTTAGCTTTTAAAGAAAATCCAGTCGATCCTAATATTGCCAATCTTTTATGGCGGCTTACATTGGGAAAGAAAGATTCTCGTGAGAAATAAAGAATTATGACTACCATCGATAAGCTCATCAAAAAGCATGTGTTTATCACACTTAAAAATTTTGATGGCATTCCATGCTATCACTTCGCTTGTGATCGAGTACTGCACGAGCTTTTGCTTCCACTTGATCCTCATAGCCACAAGGGAACTTTTGGCCATGTTCTTGCTCTTCAGGGACATGAAAATTTTATAGGCGCTTCAAGGCTCTCACTTCTTGGGGCTTTACGTGCAGGTACAGGGCTTGCTACTCTTTTGTGTAAAGATTCTATACAGCACCACCCAGCCGACCTTTTTGAATTTATAAAAATAAAAGATCGCGATCTGACAATAGAATATCTCAAAAAAATATCAGCCTTAGTGATAGGACCTGGTCTTAGTAAAGATACAAATTTACAAAACTGGGGATTAGAAATGCTCCACCAAGCAGGAGCGATAGTACCGAATATCATCATCGATGCTGATGCACTTAATTTACTCAAGCGTCTTGATCCTGCTTTCATGGGTACTTCAGTCTTATGCACCCCTCACCCAAAAGAAGCGGCTCTGCTGTTGGATATAAGTATTGCAACTCTTGAATCAGATCGATTGGCAGCTTTAAACAGGCTTGCAACCCTTCCCATCAATAAAAAATGTTCGATCATTTGGCTACTCAAGGGCTCTACCACGCTTATTTATCATAAAAAAATGGGAATCTTTGCTTTGGAGGGAAATGCTCCTCTTTTATCCACCGGGGGGAGCGGTGATCTTTTAGCTGGAGCGATAGCTGGCTTAGTTTCTCAAACTAATTCGCTGCTGGAAGCGGCTATTTTAGCAGTGAATCTTATGATTGCGGCTGCGCGAAAAAATTCTTTTCTTATGGATCGAGGTATGCTTCCAAGCGAACTTAGTCAGCATTTCCCATATTTATTAAAAAGAAAATTTTGATAGTCCCAGGAATATGAAAACTATTGAGAATAAGCTTGCGAGTGTTTGTGATACCCAAGAATATGCCCGTTCTTTGGCTAAAAAATATGGCAAAAAGCCTTTACTTATCTTGTTATCAGGAAATTTAGGAGCAGGCAAAACCACCTTTGCCCAGGCTTTTCTCAGGCAACTGCTCAATAATAATATTTCTATCCCAAGCCCTACCTACAGCTATATGAATTCCTATATGGGAAATTTTTCTATCTATCATTTCGATCTCTATCGTATTGAGGAACCAAACGAGATTTATGACTTAGGACTAGCCGATGCATTAATGGATCCTCACGCTCTGCGCCTGGTTGAGTGGCCCCAACGCATGCCTAGTCTTTTTGATAAGGCAGACATTATAATTAAGCTTCACTCGAGCAATGGTTTTGTATCTGCAAAAACTATTTTTCATGCACATCACTCTATCGCTTGACACCCTAGATGTAGGGTGCTAGCACTCTACACGTGACGCGGGGTAGAGCAGCCTGGTAGCTCGTCGGGCTCATAACCCGGAGGTCGTTGGTTCAAATCCAGCCCCCGCAACCAAAAGTAAAAAATCAGCGCTTAGGTGCTGATTTTTTTGTATCTCCTGTAAGAGATTATAATTACTTCCACCATTTAGACATAAGATCGATGCAATCATCGTAATCTTTACAATATTTACCCTCAGGAACCTGACTTCCTCTTTTATTAAGAACCTTCTTAAAAGCCCTTAAAATAAGATTAAACATGTATAGATCTTGATTTTGTGAGCTAAACCCAATTTTGGTGCGCGCAATGAGAGATATCCCATCTGGCCTCATTAATTTTATAAAATCTTCCAACTCCTTTATGAAAGGACGATTTTTTATCCATACCGAATAATTAAAAGATTTTTCCTGGTCAAAGCCTTCGGAAGCCCCCAAACCAAAATCAATAATTTTTACCAATGGCCCCACCAATGGCATTTTTTTACCATTAAATTCAATGTAAAAATCTGCTTTTTCATGCTTAGCAAGCAAAATGTTGCCTGTATGAAGATCTTGGTGAACCAGCTGCCAGACTAAATATGGATTTTTTAAAGCGACAATAATTTGCATGAGCACCGACTCTAACACCATGGGCGGAGCATTGTTCAAATCGAAACCATAGTTTTCAATTTTAGCAGCCTCTTTGGGGCTTCTAGCAAACTTAGTCAAAGTAAAACCATCAACCGCTTCCCCTATCAGATAGGGATAATATTTGTTATTGCTTGAGGTAAGGTTAAAAAAAGGATCAGCGGCATTTAAAAAAGCATTATCGTAAATATCGACAAAAAATCGTGAAGCAGGAACATCCGCAGGTAAATTTGCAGCGAGGTTTAGTTTAGATAGGCGACAACTTTGAAATATCTCTAAATAACTTTGATCTTTAAGTATATCAGTTTTTTTTAAACCAGCTTCAATGGGGGGAAATAATTTGAAAAACTTAGTGTTATTATCACGCTGAGAAATAACCAATGCTGGAAATGCACCACTTTTACTTTCACTGCGTAAATCTTTTTTCAAAACATAGGCTTTACTAAATTCTTTTTTATCAATCAGATATCTTTTAGGATCTTTAAATTCCTCTAAAATATCGCCGCATGTTTCTGGTCGCCCTGGATGCAGCTTATCCTCTGGTTTCGATGGGGGCTGAATCGAAGTTTTAGTAGTTTCTTTAGAGGCCTTTGTCCCTTCTTGTTGATAGGAATCTTTTTTTGGCGAATTTAGCGCTGTATGGTCATAGCTTAGTTCATCGTTGCAGCTGTGCAAGATAATAAGGCACACACAAAAAAATAAACTCATACAGATTTTCATTTTCTTTCCAAATAAAACTATTTTAACTATAATAAAAAACAAAAAATACACAATTATAACTAACAACAAATTCCATCATTTTACATAGCTAATAAAATATCTTTCTTGCTTAAAGGCCTTCATAATAATCATTCATTGGCCCCTTACTGCAGCAGTTAGCATAAATTTTGAGACTGCTTTGCTCGTTTAAATAGCTCAGAAATTCTCGCTTGCAGCAAAAAAATCTAAGTCAAAATCCCTAGCGCCAATCTATTCCCAAATTTATGATAATAACTGCGTTAATCACAAAAAGTGCCAGGTCAAAATTCATGAGTTCATTATCGCGTCTTTTTCATTATTCACGCTCTTATCAAAAAGATATTACTCTTGCTACCATTTATTCAACACTCAACAAGCTATTCGATATTATGCCGGAAGTACTGATCGGGGTTGCGGTCGATATCGTAGTGAGAAAAAACGAATCCTTCATAGCTTCCCTTGGGATCAAAGATGTTTTCACTCAACTCATGGTGCTAGCAGGAATTATTTTATTTGCCTTTATGAGCGAATCGGTGCTGCAATTTTTATTTCAAGTAAAGTGGCGCAACCTCGCACAAGCACTGCAACACAACATGCGCATGGATTGCTATGAGCATGTACAGAAACTTGATGTCGCCTACTTCGAAGATAAAAGCACCGGCAATCTCTTATCGATCATGAACGACGATGTAAATCAGCTGGAGCGTTTTCTTGACGGTGGCGCTAACTCCCTTATTCAAGTTATTAGCGGCACTATACTGGTTGGCATAATCTTTTTTTACATCTCGCCTACGCTAGCTTTGATAGCTCTTTTTCCTATGCCATTCATTCTCTATGGTGCCTACAAATTCCAACACTTACTAGGACCTCGCTATGTTCTCGTTCGAACCATGGCCGGTAAAATAGGAGCACGGCTTTCAAATAATTTACTAGGCATGGCCACTATTCGCAGCTACAGTGCCGAAAAATTTGAAAGTAGACGTCTTGAAAAAGACAGCCTCAATTATCAAGCCGCGAATGAAAAAGCCATCACGTTAAGCTCCGCATACATCCCTATTATTCGTATGGCTATCGTTGCTGGTTTTGTAGCAACACTTATTTTGGGCGGCTATTACACGCTCACAGGCCATCTTCAAGTTGCTAGCTATAGCGTGCTGGTTTTTCTTACCCAGCGTTTATTATGGCCTTTCACGCGTCTTGCTGAAATGACCGATCTTTATCAACGAGCAATGGCTTCAGCTGATCGCGTGCTTGATCTTTTAAATACTCCAATAAAAATTCGCGATGGAGAACGTGAGCTTAGGCAAATCTATGGCGCCATAAATTTTGAACATGTTGACTTTGGTTATCAAAAAGATCTCTTAGTGCTTAAGAATTTTAATCTCTCAATGGCTCCAGGAGAAACCGTTGCTTTGGTTGGCGCTACGGGCGCAGGAAAAAGCACCATTGTTAAACTTTTATTGCGCTTTTATTCTCCACTATCGGGAAAAATTAGCATCGATGGTCAGGATATCGCCCAAATTAAACTTAGAGATCTCAGAAAGGCTATTTCATTTGTCAGCCAAGATGTTTTTCTTTTTCCCGGCACTATCAAAGAAAATATCGCTTATGGTCAAGCAAATGCTCGCTTGGAAGAAATTATTGAAGCCGCCAAAATTGCTGAAGTACACGCTTTTATTATGGGTCTGCCAAATAAATATGACACTATAGTTGGCGAGCGAGGAATCAATCTTTCTGGAGGCCAAAAGCAACGTCTTTCCATAGCCAGAGCCGTATTAAAAAATGCAGCAATATTTATTTTAGATGAGGCTACATCAGCGGTAGATAATGAAACAGAAGAAGCTATCCAAAAATCTTTGGCAAAAATCATGGGCAATAAAACCACCATTATCATTGCTCATCGCCTATCAACATGCCGCCATGCTTCAATAATCTGTGTGCTTGATAAGGGTGAAGTAATCGAAATGGGTACCCATGAACAACTACTCAAACAAAAAGGAAGCTATGAAAGATTGTGGAGAATTCAAACTGGCGAACTTACAACCTAAGAGCTTGCACTTGTTCTCTGATATTTTTCATACGCTCAGAAACCTGACCGATGAAACTTTCCACATCGGTGTACTGAGCGAAGTGACACTCCTCATCTTCGTTTGACAGATATTGTCTAGTAAATTCCATAATCTTGACCATAGCTATTTCAATTTCTCTTTCAGAAAAACCGACTATATTTTTTTTATTTTTTACAGTTTTTAGAAGCGAACCAATCAAGAAAATTACAAATTGACGATGATTTGTATGAGTATAAACTTCTAGTCCCTCATCTAAAAATCGCCAACCAAAGTTTATAGCAGATTCCAAAAGTAGTTTTATATTGTTCTTTTCTTGTTCAGATCGGAAAAAATTAATATGCCGAAAACATTTTTCTTTGCACAAACAATCTTTAAGACTTCGATCGTTAAATAACTTGTTATTCAAAATTCCTATCGATGCATCGAAATCAGAAACGAGAACATCTTTGACAAGATTCCATAGTGGCATTTGAATTTTATCAAGATGAACATTTATGTTTTTGTCTATCTCTATAATAATTTTCGTTCTTTCTTTAATTAAATTTTTTATATGCTCAGGCATAAAAAGCCAAATAAAAAAATGATTAAATATGTCATGAAAATAATTTTGGTATAAAAAACTATTCCCCTGGATTTTTTGATTCTTCACTCCACAAATTGGGGCTTTTCCTTGAGCGAGTAATTGTAGAAATTGATCCGTGCTAGCAAGTTCATGATCCAAAAGAAAATAAAAATGCTCATCTAACTGCATCTCTTTTAGCAGCTTAGATAATTTTTTAGGCCCAGGAAGGTAAAGAGAAAGTTCACAATAATCATGCCCAAAAGCAAAGTCATCATCATAGACAAAATCAAATTGCGGACACAGAGGTCTTAGAAAATAAAAAATAAAAATACGGGGATCACCCTGCACCGAAGGTAAGTCATCTTTAGAAAAATTTCCCCAGCAATGACACGGATCAAAAGGGTTTTGTTCAGCTAAACCGCAGTTACATTCCTTGAGAGCTAGCTGCAACACTTCAGGCTTATTTTGATGATTACAGACAACGAGGCTGCGCGATCCAACGGCGGAATGCTTTACTTCAGTCTGCCCGCCTCCAAGAAGCGATACAATTACAAACAGATAATTGATTACTATTTCCATTCATAGTCTCACATATAATTAAAACTAATAAACAAATTTAATTACGTAAAATATAAATCACTGTAAGTGTAAATCACACACAAAAAAACAACAAAGATAGCTCTAATCTAAACTTCAACTTTAAATTTGCACCATCATCTTTATTCCTGGCAAATTTTTGTAATTTCTAACTTATGTTTTTTTGAATATTTTTCGAACGATACCACAGCCAATGTGGAAACATAGTGAGAAAAAATCAAGCAGTAAATCTCCTAGTTACAGCAAAAAATTGATCAGTGTGAAAAAGTTAGATGTGGCATAGAATTTACTAAACCAAGATCTCATACTTCATGAGCACTAAAGCACATCAAATAAACGCGTTAATTATTTTGAAAATAAACTCCTATCTTGAGCTTATATTTTCTGGCTTAAACAAAAAGTAAATTACCGAGAAAATAAGGCATGTAAATGCATTTTATCCTTTTAAAACATCTAGCAACCTCATTTGATGCCTTTCTGATCCCTTAGCTGCGCATGGTGCCAAAAATTGCTAGATAGGCTCACGAAAATTGCATGCTTAACATCATATAGGACCTAACACCTTTTCAAACATGCATTTTTCAGGGGGGCAACACTATGAGAAATTTGAAATTCGGGCGCTATCTTTTGATGGCCTCTGCTCTATTCTTAAACTTCAGCTGTGCGCAAGAAGATGGCGCATACAATGCTGCAGATGAAATTGCGCCAGAGCATATAAAACTTGAGATTTCGCTAAAAAATGAAGCTGAAAAAACTTCGATAGCAAAATCACTGGAATCAGCTCCTCAGGCCGCATCTTTAAATCCTGCAGTGAAAAGACCATGCAGTTCAAGACAGCAAGCTATGCCAATGGGGATGGGTTTTAATCAACAACAAGGTCAAGGTCAGTGGCCAAACATGTTCAGTCAAGGTCAACAATCCCAGTGGCCCAACATGATGAACCAAAAAGCACAATGGCCAGGACAAGCTCAAAACAGCAAATGGGGACAACCATACAACCAAGGGCAATACCAATGGCCTAACAACCTTAACAGTGCTCCTGCATCCACAACTACCACTGTTGTCGATAATGTAGGTGAAGACTGTTATGATGCCGCTGCAGGAGCTCCTGGATTTGCTGGCGCTGTAGGATATCCACCGCCATTTGGTCCTCCTGCTCCTCTTCTTAACCCATACGGACCTTATTTTGTTGCTGACATCATAAGTGATGATGATGGCTTCTCACATCGCCGTCGTCGTAGACATCATGGCGATGACGATAACTACGATAGCGATGATAGCGCTCCATTAAGCTTCTAAAAGCAATCGATAATTTTGCCATAAGCCCCTTTTTTAAAAGGGGTTTTTTTGATCCGATCTTCAAATTTTTGTGTGCATATTTCAACAAGCTTAGCTACATAATGCGCGTGTGTGAGGGCAGAGGCTTTCTCACACGAGGGGGCATTATGAACTTTTTTAGCAGGATACTGGCTTCGGCTTCATTTTCTTTTTTATTGATGAGCTGTGGAAACCCGCAGGATGCGATCTTTGATGAGCAATCTTTGTGGGATGCTGAACGTCAAGAACAAAGTGAACAAAGCTTTAAACCTCAAGGCATTCAATATGAGGTAAAGATTGCTGACAGCAATATGATTCCTTCTCAGCAAAACAAGCAGGTTTCATTTGATAACAAAATTGTAGAGTCAGATAATGTGGCTTTAGCCGTACAAGAACATACTCAAATTGATCCTGTAGCACCTTCAGTTGCTCGCCGGGGATTTTTGGCTGGGGCCCACGAAGTTGATCCTTCACTAGCAAATTATGTGAACTCATATGGAGTGCTACCAACGCGCTATGCTAAAGATGGCCCCTTTCTCTATTCTCTCGATGTTCACCCGCATACAAGCGAGCATCTTGCCGGCAGCAAGTAGGTTTAAGAAAATATTTTCTAAAAGTCGAGCCTCAGGGCTCGTTTTTTTTGGATCACTTTTGGTGCCATGGTATGCATGAGAACCACTTAGTTAGTATATCCCCGCACAAAACCCACAGTGGACAACTGTGGAGTATTAGGGGGCATCACGATGAAAATTAAACACTACGCACGTAGCATATTCTTTGTTTCAGCAACTTTAATTGCAACAACACTACAGATTGGCTGTGGTGAAGATCCAAGCCTTTATCAAGGTGAAACATTAGCTTTTGAGAACACTCCTTCCATCAGCGCGAAAGATGTTGTCAATAACCCAGATGAGCTTGATCTCGGCGCAGATGAAAGCTCAGATTTCTGGCTTAATTATTACTATCCCTGGGCAGCACCTTATGCTCCATATCCTATCTTTGACTATTACCTTAGTCCCTTGGCTATAGATGTACCTATTTCTCCCGTTGCATCAATAGTTGACTATGTACATCCTTTTTACGCTTATCGTCACATAAACCCTTTCTGGGGATTTGATGATGATGATGATGGACACCGCAGACATCATGATAACGACGATGATTTTTAACCAAAATTAAAAGTAAAAACTAAGCTACTCCCCTTTTTAAAAAGGGGAGTCTTTATTTTTATAGCGGCACTTTTATAATCTCATGGGAGTTATTTGATTGATAAAATTGGATACCTTTGAACAGATATTTTCTTTTTAAAACTTTCATCTGCTTTATCGATTGCTATCTCTTGCCAATCAATTTTATCAAGCACTCGATCTTTCTTAAAATAATATGGTCCTCGAATATCGCTCATAGAATCTGTGAACTTAAGTTTCCAGCAAGACCTGCGTATGATTCAATTTTTCGCATATTTTTTTTAAGAAGAGTCGAGTAACTGCTCTAGAAATAAATTCAACAGAGCAAAAAAGAATATTTTTTACAGCGTTCTGCCAGATGTTTATTAGGTAGTTAAATTTAAAAAATGTAATACACGAACTCACATTGGATCATGTGCTGCTTACATTTGACCTCATCGTTAGAATGTGGGGCGAAAAGATGGAGGAGTAATTGCTCCTGCATTTTTTTACATCAAAAAACGGCTTTGTAAGAATTCCTAAACTTACATATTTGGGAATGCCCCCCAACGGAGCGGATGATACACCCTCGTGATTCACGATGATGGCTCATTTGCTCCGCCTATTTTTAAGGATCGATATCACCACTATTAATGGAAAGGATTTCGAATTCAGTTATTCCCTTTTGCAATTCTACTTCCACCACATCTCCGATTTTTTTGCCCAACAATGCTCTCGCTACTGGCGCACGAGCACTAATAGTACCCTGCTTATAGTCAGCTTCACCTTCGCCCACAATAGTCCATACTTTTTTGGCTCCATTCTCATCCATGACCTCGACAATGCAGCCAAAAGACACCACACTCGTATCGACCATTGATTTACTTACAATTTTAGGATTTTTCAAAATCTTGCTTAAATACTGAAGCCGCTTATCAATTTCTCTGAGGCGTTTTTTTCCATAAATATACTCCGCATTTTCAGAACGGTCCCCTTCGGCTGCAGCATTAGCAACTCCCTGAACAACCTTAGGGCGCTCTTTAAGACTCAACTCATCAAACTCTGATCTAAGCTTTAGATAGCCTTTTTTGCTCAGCATAATATTCAACATTAAATTTTTCCCGCCTGATAACCTATCTCACCGTTTAAAAATGTTGCTAAAACTCTTCCTCTGAGCTCCATTCCTAAAAATGCACTATTTTTTGAACGGCCATACATATGATTTTCATTGAGCATAAAAACAACATTTGGATCAATAAGCACAGCATTTTTAAGCGCTCTATCTCCAACTAAAGTCCCAATTCGCTCGTGCTCTTGAAGAATTTTTGCAGGGCCATCGGTCATAAGGCTTATCGCTCTCATCAAGGAAATTTTTCCTTCGTGCACTAAGCGCAACAGCACCAAAATACTTGTCTCAACGCCAACGACTCCAAAGGGGGCTTTTGTAAATAAAAGTAATTTTTCTCGTCGATGATGCGGCGCATGATCACTTGCTACAGCGTCTATGACACCATCATTGATGCCATTGAGCAGCGCATCTCGATCATCCTTGCTTCTTAAAGGAGGATTCATTTTTTTATTGCCATCTGCAACATGGATATCGCTCTCTGACAACAAAATATGATGGGGTGTCACTTCACAGCTCACCAAAGCCTTTCTCTTTTTTGCTCTTGCTACCAATTTCAATGATTGTGCGCATGATAGATGTAGCACATGATAGCGAGCCTCCAACTTTTCAGCTAAATCAATATCCCGCGCAACCATGTCGTATTCAGCTTGAGCTTTTTGCCCAGGAATACAGAGTCTTTGGCTTGCCTTACCCTCATTCAGAGCATGGCCACAACTTATTCCGGTGTGCTCAGCATGTTGCATACAGACAAGTTTATGAGCTCGGCAGGCCTTTAGCACATTCATCATCAAGCTATCTTCTAAAATTGGCTTACCATCATCAGTAATCGCTTTTGCACCACTTTGCTTTAATGCCGCAATATCGGAAATTTCTTTTCCTAAAAGTCCTTTAGTCGCTGCTGCCGCAACCATAAGATCAAAACCAAACGTGCGCGCTTTTTTTAACTGAAAGAGTACAGACTGTGGGGTATCGAGCGCGGGGTTGGTATTGGGCATAACTAAAGCCGATGTCACTCCACCCGCTAACGCCGCCCTAATTCCGCTGGCAATATTCTCCTTGTGAGTAAACCCAGGTTCGCGAAAGTGTACATGAAGATCCACCAGTCCTGGAGTTAAAATGCGGTTTCTACCATTAATGGTGGTGTATCCTTCCTTCACGTTGCTAGGAGCAATTTCAATGTTCTCAGATGAGATTAAAACATCATCAACCATATCGGTATGGGTACGAGGGTCAATGATGCGTACTTGTTTTATCAAAGTTGCCATTAGAAACTCGGGCCGATATTAAATTCAAAACCAATGGGACGATCACCTTCTTCTATTCCTGGGGTATTGGCAGGACGACGATTGAGAGGAATACCCCACTCAAATCTCAAATAACCTAAAGGACTCTGCCAGCGCAAACCAAAACCAACAGAACTATAAAGCCCTAACAGACTGTAAAGTTTAAGTGGATCAGTTGGATGAACGCGACTCGCACTTTGTGATTTTCCTCCGATGTAAAAGAAATTATCTTCATATGAGTACACATTTCCAAAATCAAAGAAGATCACTCCCCCTAGTTTAAGAGCTTTAATCAAAGGAAACTCAAGTTCAAATGAGCCATAAAATTGCTTATTACCGCCTACCAGAAGATCGCGCCTGCGATCAAAGGGGAATTGGGCACCAGATTTTTCCGTAGGACTGATTGAACGATATGCATAGCCTCGAATGCTATTTGCTCCTCCCAATGCATAATTTTCAAATAAAAGTGGGTTTCCCAAAGAATCCAAAATACCAAGTTCCAAATTGGTTTTTAAGACGAAGCCTTTTAGGAAAAACCATTCATCCAGATTGTGATACAACCTAAGATTAGCCCCGTACTTGATAAAATTATTCGCCGAGGAGGGAGGGGTTAAATAATCGCGCCCACTGCTTAACTTAGTGGTGTCTCTATTGCTACGAACATGATTTTCTAAGCGAGCAAGACCAATACTGCCTAAATACTCCGAGGCAATATCAGCGCGAATCTCAGCATAAATTCCTCGCGTAGGAAAAATACGGTTATCTCTTTGATCCAACCTTAGTGTGGGCCTAATGGATGTCGTGTAACGAGGCACTCCTTGATAGAGGTCCCATTTTCGAACATCGCTCATCAGCTCGCTAATTTTAATTCTCTCAAGGGTATAGGTCATATAAAAGAATAGAGCATCAAAATCAAAGACATAATTGACCAGACTAGGAGATACCTTACTTTTCCAATTTTTAGATAGAGATGACCACGGGCCTCCCACAGGATAACCAAAGGTTACATCTCCCCCAATGGCACTTCTGGTAAATTCACCCATTACGCGCCTACGATTATATGCAGTAAAGGCAAATGTGACGGGATTTTTCCAGGCATAAAAAAGATAAGGCTCAATAAACATAACATCGAATTCTTTACGATTGTTCGAATAATTTATCTGAGCTGAAAGTGTTTGTCCTCGGCCAAACAGGTTTTGATTGGATACCTGTCCACGCAGAACGAAACCTTCCCCACCGGTACCATAACCTGCACCAGCCTGAATATTACCCGTACTTTGTTCTTTAACTTTGATCTTCACAACCATGCTTTCAGAAGAAGTTCCAGGCTCATTAGTCACTTCTACTTTTTCAAAATAACCTAAGCGAACAACATTATTTTCGCTTAATCTTAAGGAAGTAGAGGAATAATAATCACCTTCTATGATCTCTAGCTCTCGACGAATTACTTCATCTTTGGTTTTTTCATTACCCTCGACATCAATACGTTCAATTCGAACTCTGGGACCACTTTCGATTTGAACCTTTATAGAGATACTTTTATTTTCTTCGTCAAAAAGAGGAATGGGCGAAATATTTGCATATGCATAACCTTTGTCTCGATAAATTTCTGAAATAGCCATGATATTTTGAGCCATAAGAGATTTATTAAAAATATCTCCTTGTTGCTGCCCCATTTCTTTGAGTAAATTATCGGCAAAAAATACTGGTTCATCGGGGTGCGCTTCTTGACGCAGGCGATACACCATTTCACTGTGTTCGACTTTATCGCCCTCAATACTCACTTCGCCAATCCGATATTGTTCCCCCTCAATCATGCGAAAACCAATGGTGATAGTACTTTTATCAGGACTAAGCTCTACTAAAGGAGGCAAAACTTTAGCTTTGAGCATCCCGTTGTCCTGCAAAATCTTCTCAATAATCAAGGAATCTATCTCTAAATAATCTTTACGAAATGTCCCCATATCATTCAAAATAGACAGAGCATGTCGCTCATGGGTGCGTAAAAATGGCCTAAACGCATCGGCATTTAAACGATAGTTCCCTACAAAATAAATTCGCTCTACTTCTACCTTTGACTTCTCTTCAATTTTAAAAACCACGTCAACAAAATCTGGAGCAAGAACTTTAGTTGTATCGATGTCAATCATGTAGCCCTTAGGACTAAGCGTTCCTATCCCCTCTTTTTCACGCCTTTCGATATCTTCTTGAGCTGTTGCTCTAAGCTCATAACTCACTTTAGCGAGATAGTATCCCTTCGATACATAAAGTTCATGTATTTTTTCTCGGTTTTCCTGCAAGCGTGCCATTGTTGCACCTTGATAATTTTCAAGCCCCGATAAAACCTCTTTGATTTCTTGATCATTGAGAACTTCATTGCCTGTTATTTTTATCTGAAAAATGGTTGGAATTTCTGTCAAAACATATTCAAGTTCATAAGCCCTGGAATCTTTGAGCTGATGTTTTTTTACTTCAACTTGAGAAAAAAGACCAAGCTTATATATTTCACGGACGTCTTGGGCTACCAGAGTAGGATCATAGAAGTGTCCAATTTTAGTATTCAAGCGTAAAACAATTGCATCAGGTTCAACTTTTTTAGCCCCACTGATAGTAATACGATATACCCTATCCGCTTGCGGGCTCTCTCCTATTAACTCTCCAGGTTTTTTCCCACGCTTAAAAGCCTCTTTCGTCATTTCATCAAAGCTCAGTGGACCTTCAATATTTCTTAAGGCTGGATCGAGGTTGCTTTCTTCGGACTTAGAATTTGACTTTCTCAAGTGAGTTGCCTGACCGGCCAATAAAACTTCACTTGAACATAAGAATCCTAACGCAGATAACAGTAGTACCAAACGAAATGCTAGAGTGCTCTGATAAATAGGTTTCAAAACAGTTTCCTAATGGTATTAATAAGCCTGATTTCTTTTTTTGGGAAAAAGAAATTTTCACCTTCTTCCAACTAAGACACAATCTCTCAGCATTCAATAAGCGTTCTTCAGCTTTTGTTTCAAGAAATTCACATGCTTTAGTGTAATTGCTCATTTGTATGAGACAAGCCATGTTTTTAGGCCAACTTTTTTAGTTATTTTTTACAGATAATCTCACTTACTGCTGAAATTTCAAATCTTGCTCCTCTATCCCACATAAAACCACACAAAAAACATACAGTTCAATTAATAATGATTAGTTATTAAAATAAGAAATTAAACTAAAAATAACTACGAATATTAAATCAAAAACAAAATAAAAAACACCAAACAGCACACACATACACACATATAGAATCTTCTACGTCGCTATTATTATTAACAATTAAAAAACTGATCCTAAAAACATTACTTTTACATGAAAAAAATGCACTCACTTATTACATCCCCCCAGTGCTGAAGCGCGCGTGCTCAGTGCGGCAAACCAAAGACTTTCACGCGTCATTACCTAGGGGGGTAAAATGAAAACAAGCATGATGACGAAATACGCAATGCTTGCATTATTTTCGACAAGCTTCATTGCGTTAAATAACTGCGGCAATCAGTCAAATTCAAGTGAAGACCAAGCTTACAATACCGAACAAAATGGATCTGCATCTGATTTGGTTATTTTGCCTTCACCTCCAGCTGGCTATCCGGTTTACAAGGATACTGTACTACCTACAGAAGCGGTAGAAACTACCTGTGTAGACGGTGTGGATAACGATGGTGACGGTTTGGCTGACTGCGCTGATAGCGACTGTGCAATTCACCCTGAGTGTGCTGAGTTTGGTCCTCCATTAGAAGAACTCGACAACAGTCGCTCTTTAACAATCTATCCAAACGGAATTTTGGTTCCTGAAGATGTGGTTTTCTTAAAAGAACGTGGGGCAGATGATGATGACCAACATCGTTCGCGCAGAACCAACTTCTTCTCTGCAAGTATTACAGATTGCTGGATTCGTCCACTTGAACAAGATCCTTATGAGTTTATCGCTCTTGGTGATCCTCTCGTTGCTGGCCCTGCTGGTCCAATCGGTCCACAATATGGCAAAGTTCCTCATGTTGTTGGTCCACGTCGTGGTCTGATCGATGAATGCGAAGAAGGCACTGACATCTTCGAATTCCATATGGACGACGATAACGGTGACGGCGCTGGCGCTGGTGGTGACTATAGCGATGACGAAGGTGGTACATGATAGGTTTTTGGTCGCCGCAGTGATTGTTTAACAAAACGATCACTAGGAGAAGGTCTCACCTCGGCCTTCTCCTTTTTTTTAATTTTATTTTAGGATCAATACATGCACACGGGCACAAATCATACTAGATAAAATCATCTTATTGTGCGATCAAAACTTATTGGAGAAAAAATATGAAAAGCGGCTATTGGATTCTTCCAGCAGCACTTCTTGCTGCCTTTATTTTTGTTTCAAGTGGATGTCAGGAAAAACATAGCAACGATAATCCCTACACGCAAACCGCCTAACAAGCTGCAAAGATATAATCTACAAAGCACAACAAAGCCGCCCTGCGGCTTTATTTATTGGTTTCAACAGACAAAGGCTCTTGAGCTCTACTAACCACGTGCATGAACGAGAATTTTTGGACCACTCTCAAACAAAACCTCGATCTTTTGTACATCCTTTTGCTCAACCACAACGCCAAAACCAAATTGACTATGATTGATGACATCACCGCGTGCAAACTGGGTCCTGATATTATAGGCCACCGCCATATCCACACTGCGACTTTGCAAAAGTTTAGTAAAATCTTGAGCTTTGGAACGCGTCCTCGGTGCTTTCTCTGACTTTAGCCTTGGAGAGCTCTTTTTCGATGACTCGCCTGGCTTAGTATCTTTAAACTGATGTTTCCCCTTACAGGTATTACATTGAACTCTCTTAATAACTCCTGATGCAATTGCTTCGATTGTATGCGCAAGTATGAGCTTACATTTGGTGCACCAAGAATCAACATTGGACCCGACACGATAGGTACCCATATTCGTTTTTCCCATATGACTGTAAAATAAAAGATAAAAGCTTAGCGTTTCTATCATAATTTCCCTATTGGACAAGGGTCTAAAACCTGCTTTGATGGCACTCCTAACTAAGGTGGTGAAAAATCATGAGTTTATTGAAAAGATTTAATAACGTGGTACGCGCTCATCTGAACGACTGGCTTGATAAAGCCGAAGACCCTCAGAAATTACACGCGCAAAAAATTCTTGATCTTGAGCAATCCAAAAAATCCGCTCAACAGTTGCTTATATCAGCTATGAGCTCATTAAAGTTGGCAAAAAGCAAACAAGCAAGCATTGAAGAAAAAATTGAGTCTTTAAAAAGTACAAACTCACAAAACGAAACTCAATCGCTTGAGCAAAATTATAGAGAGATGAAATCCATCATTGAGGAAGAAGAAAAAACTATAAATATGATAAACCACGGATTAAAGGCTTTAGAGAACAAGATTCTTCTTTTAAAAAATTCACCGTGCAACACCCACTTGTCCCCCTCTTCTGACACAAAAAATCAACCCGACTATGTCAACGATAGCCATGCTCTCGATACTTTTAAAAGAATGGAAGAAAAAATTGAAGCAAACGAAGCCGAAGTAGAAGCTCTTGGTGAACTCTTATCTTATCTAGAGAATAAAGAGCCAACACAAGAGGCTAAAAGTGGCCCGAGCCTTGAAGAGGAACTTGCCAAACTTAAGAAAAAACTTGAGCAAAAATAGGTCCTCTTTTGCTTTAAAAACTTAGAAAAAGCTATGAATACTAAATTAATTTACAACTTAAGCATCATGAAGAAATATACTTGGTATATCGAGATACAATGGATTGTAAAATAATGAAATCAAGCTTGGTAATTTTATTGCTTTTAATCGGATGTGGCCCTTTTAATAAACCGAATTTAGCCAATAAAAACAAAGAAACAACAAAAAAATGTGTAGCCATAGACATTCCTCTTCTCGCGAAAAATTGCAGCGCTAGCCAGATTAATGAACATCGCTATTGCGATGGTATAGGCTGTTCTATAGAGGGAACCCAATGTTTGTTCAGCCGGGAAAAATATCTTTCGCATATGAACGCTACGTGTGGAGAAATCAGTAAAAAAAATGAATGTGTGAGTATACAATATTACTTTGGCCATGCTTGTGAATGGAATGAAGATTAGAAGGCAGTTATTAACTCGTTTAAAAATATTGCACCGCAACTCAAAATACCCTCCTGCAATGAATTGATCGTGACTGGATTTTTACGTTTAGTTCTGTATTGCATTCAATGTATGAAAATTTATTTTTGTGAATTTTCCTTTTAAGCCATATCAGTTAGCAAAACTTTTTTGGGAATTAATGCATCCACCTTTAACACTTTTTTGAGTTTTTTATGGATATAGCTATTGTTGTCGTCTATTTGTTTGTAATTCTTCTTGTGGGCCTCAGAAGAGGCTATAGAACCAACAATATCCGTGACTTTGCCGTCGGAGATAAAAATTTTGGTTTTCCCGTTTTGTTGGCAACCATTTCAGCCACCTACATTGGCGGCGGCAGTACCTTAGGAGATACGGAAAGAATCTATACGATGGGAATTCTTTATGCCATCGTCTGCATAGCTTATAGCTCGTTATTTAAATTTATCATTACCTTTGTCATCACTCCCAAATTTAAAAATTTACAAAAACACATCTCTTTTGGAGAGGTGATGGGCGAATATTATGGAGAAAATGCTAAAATCATTTCAGGTTTGTTTGGAACCTTGCGCTGCATCGGAACATTGGGCAGCCAAACTGTCGGCCTAGGATTTATTTTTCATTTTTTCTTGGGAACTTCTTTTGAATTAGCGGTTATATTTTCGGCGGGAATTTTGGTACTTTACACAGCATTTGGTGGTATCCGTGCTGTAGCTGCTACTGACTTCATACAATTTTTTTCTTTGATAATCGGCATCGTTGTCATCGCCAATTGCGCTCTCATTGCCGTAGGCGGTTATGAAGCTTTATGGAAAAATCTACCAGAATCTAAGACCGTTATATTTTCTGACTCTGCCCTATTTTGGGAAAACGTATCCATGTTTTTCATTTTATCAGCCCCATTTTTAAACCCCGCTCACATCCAGCGCCTCTTGCTTTCTAACGACATTAGAAAAACTCAAAAATCCATGTTTTACTCATTCCTAATGGATCCAGTATTTTTCTTTTTAATAGCCTGTATTGGTCTAAGCTCAATCATATTATTTCCAGCCGTCGACCCGAGACTCGCTATGTTGACTTTGATCAAAGAAGTCATTCCTTCTCCTTTTTTAAAGGGAATTTGTCTTGCGGGGCTCATTTCTGTCATTATGTCCACCGCCGACTCATATCTCAATTCTGCAACTGTTGCATTTTTTAACGATTTCATTCTGCCCATCAGAAAGAAAAACTTTACTCCTCTGACAGAAATGTGGTTGGTTCGGGCCATCACCTTGTTCATTGGTATATCATCTATTTTCGTTGCTCTTTATTTCAGAAATTTAATCGATATCGTGATTGCTTTTACAAGCTTTTGGGGAACATTCATGTTCATCCCCTTCATGGCAGGTCTTTACAATCTCAAAGCCTCTAGCAAGAGTTTTTGGGCAAGCACAATTTTAGGAATTCCTTCATTTTTGATTTGGGCTCACTATTTTCAAAGCCAAACTCATATTCGAGCGATTGTACCGGGGCTTATCATGAGCTCCATTGGATTCTTTTCAATTTATTTCATTGAGAGGATGAGCGGAAAAATCCGCCGTGAAAAAAGAACTTTTACTGAACGTGATGTAATTAAAAAAAAAAAAGTTTGGCTTAGCCCAACTCACAACTGCTCTCTCTAAAATTAAATCGCCGTTTTATTACTTCGACAAAGAACGATGCGAAAAATATTACGGTGTTTTTTGTGTTTTTTGCGTGGCCAATTATTTTTTACCATTGTTTGTTTGGATGCCTAAGGAAATTGCATTTTATGATCTCACTTTGCTCCTAAGATTAATATGCGGCATGCTTTGCTTTTCGCTTTTATTTTATAAAAATTGGCCGAAAATTTATCAGCCCTACCATCCTTATTTTTGGATATTCACACTTTTTTACTGCCTTCCTTTCCTTTCAACCATCATGTTTTTGTTCAATAATTCCTCATTTTTTTGGCATGCGGGAATGTGCCTTTCTTTTTTCTTATTAGCTACATTAGTTAATTGGCAAATGTATCTAAGCCTACTTGCTGGAGGACTAATAACTGCTTTTATCCTCAGCGGGCTCTTTGTCGGAAATTTTTATTTCACTCTTTCAGCACTTTGCCAACTTCTCTATGTGGTCGCTTTCTCTCTTATCATAGGCATGGTTTTTAGCAGAAAGCGCGATAACGATACTCAAGAAAAAATAGCCAGCCTAAGAATACTCAGTGCAACAATCGCTCACGAGCTACGAACTCCTTTAACCACTATTTCTCTTGCTTGCAAAACCTTTGATTCTCATATGCCATCTCTTGTTGACACTTATGAGCGATATCCTGCAAAGGAAAAAATTCCCATTGCTCCACAAATATTAAACTATCTATCTAGTGCCCCCAGCGGCCTGTATAAAATGAGCAGAAGTAATCTCTTATTTATCGATATGATGCTCAAACGTTTTCGAGGAGTAAAAGGATTAGACAAACTAGAAAAGTGTCACATAAAGGAAAATTTAGATTTTGCCTTTGAAAATTTTGTTTTTGAAAATAACGAGCGCACACTTATCGACAGCTCTCAAGTAAGCGATTTTTTGTTTTATGGTGACTCTAATTTATTTGTACATGTAATCTTTAATCTGCTTAACAATAGCCTGAGTCAATTCCGCATAAAAAAACAAGGATGCATTATTCTAAGTAGCCATTGTAGCGAAACAAAAAACCAACTCCACTTTTGTGACTATACCGGTGGAATTCCAAAAGATATTTTTCCCTCTTTATTTTTGCCTTTGACAACTTATGGAAAAAAACATGGTACGGGAATTGGTTTGTCATTTTGCAAAGAGGTGATGCAGCGATTTCAGGGAGAAATCTCTTGCTCAAGCGATCATAAAACTTATACAAATTTTATTTTAAGTTTTCCAAAAATCGACCAACCATAATAAATGCTAGCGCAATAAAGCAGGCAAACTGCAGCAAAAGCTGTATGTTGTTTTTTACGTAAATCCACATCACAGCTCTACTCTCTAAAATCAGTTTGCCCTTACTGCATTTTTTATAAGCACCCAGTAGCTGAAATATTTTTTCCTTTTTCAATGGTAAAGCAGCCATCCTGTCTCAACTTGGTGTTTCCGATAGTTTGTTTCATTATGAGTTTAGCTTCTGTAGGGCTCACAATTTTTACATATGAAAACCCTAAAGCATCATCATCGCTGTGGTAGATAGATTTGTCACCTTTATAATGCTGACCATTACCCCACAGGAAATTTTTTTCCGAAGAAAATATAGGAAATGAGCTCTTATAAATCCTCCCCCGTTTAGCAGCTGCACCGCTTATAACGGAAACTATGACATGCCCATTGGAACAAAGATGTTTGTCTACTTCCAAATGATGGTCATGACCCGAAAGATAAAAATCAACTTTATTTTCACACAGCGTATCTATGATTGAGTTGCGGAAATTCTTGATGGAAGAGCTTTCTAACCATCCATGCAAGCCATGGCTATACAGTGGCATATGACCAAAAACTATCTTCCATCCTTTATTTGAAGACAAGGATTTTTCCAGCCACTTTTTCTGCTCAAAATTTTCACTTTTCGTATTGATAGCATCATTATTATCCGAAAGCGCTCTATGAGGATAAGTATTGGTATTAATGCTATGCAGGTAAGTGTTTCCTTTCTCAGTAACGGAATAATATGCATCAGGAAAATACCATAAGCTCGAAGAACGATTCATAGAGTCAGTGAGCGTTGGGTTATCACTATTTTTCGTAAAATTAATTTCATTACTCATCAAAGCCAGAGTTCGTTTTTTTAGAGTAGACTCTCCTTTAAATAAATCTTTAAAAATACTTATAGGACCTTCATTCCCCACATCGTGATTACCGTAACTCATGTAGAAAGGCATTTTCATAGGGCCATAAAATTTAACAAATTTTTCCACGGCAACCTTAAAGTTTGGCTTTCCATTATTGTAGTCTGCTTCATTATTTTTGAGGTTTTCTATACCCCTCGGATAGACATTATCTCCCGTGGTTATGGCAAAATCACATCCATTTTCTTTGCAGTACTGAATCATCTGCTCAGCTACCAAGCCTTGATCTTTTTCTCCCGTACCAAAATCACCAAATAAGAGAATACCTGCAGAATCAGCCACCCCACTTGTGCCAGCAATAAAAAAAACCAACAAAACAATATTTAATTTCACAGCAATCACCATCAATAAAACATTTAGAAACAGATTAAATCGCTTATTGATGTAATATCTAAGACGGATCTAAACAGCAATTCTGTCACATTAATGAAATAAATTTTATAACTGCATGACTAACAAGCTTTTTTCAAAATAAAGAATATTAAAACTAGATTTTTTTTAGCAGACAAGTCTTAAATTGTTTTTTAGAACATAAAAAACAACGCCACTTCTTCGAGCGGCATTGTTTTTTACTTACTATAGATAGATTTTTACTGGCCTTAGTAAACTATGTAGGGAATAACCAACACCAATTCAACAAATCTTAAGCTTTCAACCATTTTTCAAAAGCATCAAAACTAAAGGAACGCCCCAAGAAATCTTCGACCAAATCTTTGGCATCCTTGGAGCCCCCTGGTTTGAGCACTAAATCACGATAGCGAGCTGCCGTAGTTAAATCCATAAGCCCGTTATTTTTAAAAGGCTCCAACAAATCTTTGGCAATGCTTAATGACCACATGTAGGTATAGTACATCGCTGAATAGCCTTCGAGGTGACCAAAACTATTCTCAAAATGTGTTTTACTCTGATAGGGAAAATAAGAGTATTGTGCTTGTAGCTTTTGCAAAAGTTCGAGCGGCTCAAAACTTTTTGGATCTTTATCAAAATAATCTGCGCTCAAGGCTGCGTAAAACATTTGCTGACGCACCGATATAGCCTTACCAAATTCCTCCGCTGCACGCATTTTACTCACTAACTCAACAGGAATTGCCTCATTTTTTTCATTGGTAGCAAAAGTATTTAAAACTTCAGCAGACCACGCCCACTCTTCCAGCAACTGCGATGGGGCTTCAACAAAATCCCATTCGGTAGCAACACCCGAAAATGCCATCCACTGTTGTTGGCCGGCAAAAATATGATGCAAAAGATGACCAAACTCGTGAAACATAGTAACAACTTCACGATGTTCCATCAAAGCATTAGCATCATTTTCGGTGGGTTCAGGCAAATTACACACCAGAGCACCTTCAGGGTATTGCCGATCTTTAAGTCCACTTAACACCGTGAATTGAGCCGCGTGTTTGTATTTTCCCTCACGCGGATGCATATCGAGATAAATGCGGCCAAGTTTTTTCTGATTATCAAAAACATCATAGCTCACTACCGAAGGATGCCAAACCTCAGCATTACTCACTGGCTCATAATGAATTCCAAAAAGTTTTCCTGTTACAGCCAATAGCCCATCAAGCACTTTGTTATAGGCAAAATAAGAACGCACCTGTTGAGAATCAATGCCGAAATGCTTTTTCTTATAAAGTTCTTCTAAGTAGCTGCTTTCATAGCCTTCAATGGCAGAAGCTTGAGAATCTTTTTGACGCTTAAACTGTAGCAGTGCTGCATATTCTTTATCTGCACCTTCTTTAGCAATATCAGAAATCTTTTTAATAAACTCATGGATTGATTGAGCATTTTTAATCATTTTATCTTCAACAATATAGTCAGCATATGATTTGTAGCCGAGCAATTGTGCAAGTTCATAGCGCTTAGCGATCATCTGTTTCAAAACTGGGCTATTAGCAGCAGCTCTGTTTAAATACTGAAAGCGCAATTCCTTTTTGTACTTATCGCTATCGGCATATTTCATAAAAGGAATGTAGTCTGGATAATCGGTAGAAATTTCGATTTTGCCATCCGCTCCCGCTTGATGAGACTTAATAAAATCTGCTGGCATACCTTTAAGATCATCAACACTATCGAGCTTGATCACCAAACGATCATCGCGAATGTTTTGTCCAAATTGCTGTCCAATATCCACCAGCTCTTCTTGTATCTTTTTGATGTGCTGGCGCTCTTCTTCGCTCTTATCTACCCCAGAACGTCGGAAATCTCTTAATGTGTGTTCTACCAAGCGTGAGGCTTCTTGATCAAGCTTAGCGTTTTCTCCTTGTTGAAGAGCAGCAAATACTTCGTGGTCCAAAAATAGATCCGTAGAAAAACTTGATGCCTTCTGTTCACAACTTTCAGCTTCTTTGCGCACTTTTTCATTTGGATGGACCTGTGAAAAAAGTGAAGCCTGGCTCATGGCAGCATCAAGTCGTATTAAGATCTCATTGTAAGTATTAAGTGTGTTAAGAAATGAAACTCTCGGTGCTTGCTCTATCAATTGTTTTTTTAAAGCCCCTGCCTCATCAAGATAATTTTGACAACGTGCAAAAATATCACTGCCGCCCATATTCGAATGCGAACGATAACTTCCTTTCATAGCTCTCGTACCCTTAATTGTTTTTGTCCATGTACTGTTGCAGCCTAACAACACCACACTGACAAGCAATAGTGAGCTTTTAAAGCATTTCATCATTACTCCCCCTATTTTCTTTTTTTGATTATTGTCCGAGGCGCATTACAAAATCCATGATTATTTCTTCCCCATTTGAATTATCGAAATCCCGTTGCTAGTCCATTCTTTAAATCTTTCAGTTGTTAATGCTCCGTCTCAATTACCGTGTATTAAAGCGATGGGTGTGTTTTATGTCATTTCAAAAAAATATTGGAGCAGTCTTTGTATTTGCTTCCCTGCAGGTTTTCACTGCCCCTCAACAAGAAAGTAAAGCAGAAATTTCTCACAATAATAATCAAACAATCATCGAAGAAAAAATTGAACCCGTTGATGAAACCAACTTTGATTATTTTACCGATAGCAGTTCCTATCAGACTCCCGCCGACTCTTCCATGCTTTTGCATATTCCAGGGCTCACCCTCACACAAAAAGGTGGACCTTTGGGAAGTTCTGATATTCGTTATCGAGGACTTTCTCATTCTCAACTCAAAATTGATTTGGAAGGTTTAAATCTTAACAATCCGGTAAATGGTTTTAGCGATGCCAATGCCATGTTTCTCTTTGCAGCCAGTCGCATGCAAGCTAGCGCCCAAAGTCTTTCCATCTCTCTCCCACACTTTACCACTCCTTACGCCAAAGGAATTTTTGGTATTGGCTCTGAATATTCGATCAAAGCTGGCGCCAGCGCTGGTATGCCCATCGATGATTACTCCAGTATTTTTGCCGCAATGCAAATATCATCTACCAATGGTCGTTTTAGCTTTTCTTCACCATATCTGGATAAAAATGATCCAAAAAATCAATTTACTAGGGAGAACAATGATCAGCATCGCATGCAGGGGCTGCTCAAATACCAACGAAAAACTCCTACATCGGGCGGGCATATATTGTTTGCCATCAACACTCATGAAGGTGGCATTGCAGGATTTGCTTCTGCTCCAAGTCCAGATCTAAGAAGCAACACTGTTTTTTCTGGCTTATCACTCGGAGTATCCAAAAAGCTTGACAGCGTCGAATTCTACACCAATGTTGCTAACAGCCTCTTTAACTATCAAACATCAGATATTCCCCTCAAGAACGAGCAATTTTTAAGTAGCACTCATGAAATCACTTTTGGTGTACGCCCAATAAAATGGTTCAAGGGTATGGACTTTGATCTGGCACAACAAATCGTAATTGAAAAAGCCTATGAGCTTGACCAAAGCCGCTTTGGTGGCGGTTTTGTCATGAAGCGCGTCAATCATTTAAGTGGCCGCATGAAACCAACCATATTTGCTGAATTTAGTATGATCGGATATGAAAAATTTGGATTGGTTTTTAAAAAGAATCTTGGATTTAGCATTGAGCCAAGCAAGCAGTTGACTCTCACTGCTCGCTACGCGCGTTCTCAGCGACTGCCAACATTTTTAGAGCTCTACGCCAACAACAATTTTTTTGTGGGCAATCCCGATCTCACCAAAGAAGGTGTATGGGACATTGAGTTGGGCGCAGGCTACAAAATAGGCTCCAATGCCCATGTTCATGTTTTAGCCTTCTTAGGCCATTTGAGCGACGTGATCATTCACATTCCTCTGTTTGCAAGCAAGTACTACCCTATCAACACAGAAGAAGCCCAACGATATGGGGTAGAACTGAGTTTTGATTACGAACCTTCTGACTGGCTTAAATTTGAAACTAAAAATTCCTTTCTTTATACCAAAGTCAAAGAAACTAATGCCCCTCTTCCCCAAGCGCCACCATTTCTTGGTTTAAGCAAACTGCGCATAGGTCCACAAGATTTTATAAATTTCAGTATTCTTTCTCGTTATCGAGGGCCAACTTCAGCAAATTTAAATGGCACATTAAAAACCGATGCATATGCTTTAGTTGATGCAATCATCTCAGCCAGAGTGTTCAAAAAAGCCACCACCTCATTCTCGGTAAGCAATATTTTCAATGTAAAAACGGCGAGAGATACGTATGAAATGCCACTTCCTGGCACTATATTCTACGCCCAAATTGAATTGGAGAGTCTATGAGAAAATTTTTTCTGCTCTTATTGAGCCTGTTCTTCCTGTCTGCTTGTGGCAGTGACAAAACTCTATTTAAAGACCTTCCAAAAGGGCCGATCAAACATCAATACATTGTCATGGCACAGACCCAAAAAGGTGTTCGCGCCAGAGGATTTAAAGGCGCTACTCCCCCTAAAACCGGCATATCTTTTGGAGTGGGCACTAAAGAGTTCAAAACAACTTCGGCTCAAGATGGAAGTTTCGATATTGAAATAGATCTTGATTCCAAGCAACCAAGGGGAGATCTTGCCTTTACTGTTAATGGCAGAATTTATTATTCCAACTACTCAGTTAAAGACCTCAGCGAAAAACTCGCATTTGCGGCAAAAAAGCCTTTCAGCACTGGCCTAGAGATTGATCATATTTCACTAAATAAGTCTGAAGCTCTTTTACTATCAAGCTCTGCGGCTTTAGTCAGAGCTCACCCTGTCGATGAGCACTGGAAGCTTAAAAAAGCACCTACAAAAACTATTTTCTTAAATCCAAAAATGAGCTCAAATCTCGTTCCACGCATGGTGGCACGACTCAACGATTATGCCATAGTTCCATTTTTTGGCACCAGCGAACTTGCTTTAATCAGCCTTGAGAAAAATGAAATCATCTCGAAAACTCGCCTACTCGATAACACCGGCAAACTTTATCTCTTTGAAAATAAGCCACCGCTAACTTTAAAAAATCCGATACAAGCTGATGGTCGTTCACCTGCCAGTACAACAATCACCCGCTCCTATGCCCATAACCCTGAAAATATTCACGTCTTAGATAAAAACACTTTTCTTGTAAGCTTTGTCAATTACTATCAAGCGGCCGGAACAGTTAAAGGCGAAAAAGCCTTGGTGGGACCTGGCATTATTGCGCTGATCGCAATTGAAAATGATAGTTTTGTAACACGAGACATCATTGCTCTTCCTTTTAAAAATCCACAATATTTTGTGGCGCAATCAAACTCTGAAGTTTGGGTAAGCTGCTCTGGAAGCTATCACGATATAAACTCAAATCCGGCCAAGAGTGATAATGCGGGATTAGTAAAAATTGTGATTTCCGCTAAGCAAAAATTGAGCGTAAGCTCTCAAATTACTATGAATAACTTTACACCAGCCATCCCTACTTTTATCGATGGAAAACTGGTGGTTCCCGAGGCATGGGGTAACCGCATTGCTGTGCTTGAAGTAAGCGCCACAAGTCTTAAGAAAGAGCATATAAAAACCCACAGCTACCATCGTCCATTTGCGCTTACATTGGCCAAACACTGGCATGACGACATAGTTTTTTTGATTAGTGCTGATGCAAATTTGATTGCATACAGTCTCAAAGATGGATTTTTTCCTTTTCCCTTCGTAGAGCCTATCAAACTTAATAAAGATCAAAATAAAAAAGTCGTAATAAATCCTGCTCAGCTTTTTATACGCGATTATTCTGAAACCTACGTTCCTGGTTACAATCTATGGGCTTTAAGTCCAGTCACCAATCAAATATATCCTCTTGATCTCATGGAGATTTTTGGCCCGTGAAATTTTTGCCCCCATTGCTCGTTATATTTTTTGTGGCGAGCTCGCTTTTTTTTCACAAATGGAACGGGGAAGGTAGAGCTAAAGTTCCTTCCGATTATCAGCGCATTGTGAGCATGGCCCCTTCGTATAGTGAAACTATGGTGGCACTTAAGCAAAGCCACCGCTTGGTCGGAGTAACGACTCATTGCGATCTCAAGGAACTCAAAGAAATTACTCGCATAGGAACTTTTACCAATGCCAACGTGGAAATTATTTTATCACTTAAACCAGACCTAGTGCTTGCTGTCCCCCATCCTCTCGCCACACAAACGCTGCGACTTCTTGAAAAGCAAGGCATTGAAGTATTTGCTCATCAACCTGATTCCCTCAATGATATTCGCTTTGTCACCGAATCGCTTGCAGAAAAATTGGGAGTAAAATATCAAGCAGCTGAGTTAAATACACAACTTGAACACGCGTTGGCGCTTGCTAAAAAACGGCTTGAAGATTATCAAAAACCAAACTCCACCATTCTGATTGCGATAGCTCACACTCCCTTGGTGGTTGCCGGTAAAAAAACCTTCATGGCCGAGATTGCCAATCATATTGGTTTCACGAATTTAGCCCATAATACTCAGGCTGCTTGGCCAATTTGGCCTTTGGAAAATCTTATCAGCAACCCTCCTGATTTCTTTGTCATTCTTGAAGGAGTAAAAGTGTTAGGGGCGTATCAACGCCTATTTCGAACACTCAACCTCCATAATCATAGCTCTCACTTCAAGCTCATAATACCTAAACGACCTCTCTTCTTTTCTCCATCACCAGCCATTATTAGAGACATTGAATATTTTGCAGAGTTGCTTTCCACCAGTGTCTAAGATTATGTCGCATAAAAATATGAATCAAAAGCTTAGCCAAGCATTCTTTTTCTCTTCAATCGTTATTTTATTTTTAACTATTATTTTTTGTCTGATGATTGGTCCCCTAGGCATATCAAAATTATCTTTGAGCTCTTCTTATTTTCCAATTTTTAATTACCGGATTGGTCGGATAATACTTGCCATTATTGCTGGTTCTTCTTTGGCCGTCAGTGGAACTTCACTTCAGGCTCTCTTTCGCAATCCCCTAGCAGATCCTCACTTATTTGGTATCAGCGGTGGTGCAGCACTTGGAGCAGCACTCTCCATTGCCTTTTCGTCAAATGGTTCGTGGATTGCACCGAGTATTGGAGCTATTATTGGCGGCCTCATGGCATTTTTGTTGATATTTTTTTATCTAGAAAAATCATCAACACAATCTTTGACTCATTGTTTACTGGTAGGTGTTTTAATAAATTCTCTGGCTGCAGCCATCATCAGCTTCTTAAAAACTATTCTTCCACCGATTAAAACCCAAGGTATTTTTTACTGGATGATCGGCCACATTAGCCCTGTAGAAAATTCTCATTTTCTTTTTATTATCCCCATTTGGATACTCGCTTTATCAATTCTGATGAATATGCGCGGAGAGATGGAAATTTTATCTTTTGGTAGAATTGAAACAAGCATCTTGGGTATCAATGTCAACTCTGTCGTCAGACGATCTATTATTGCCAACAGTCTTTTGATCGGTAATGTTGTTGCCTTTACCGGGATGATTGGTTTTTTGGGATTAATGATTCCGCACTTTATTCGTCTTTTTATTTTTCCTGATTTGCGCTTTGTAATGCCAATGTCAGCCCTAATAGGCGCTATTGTTTTACTTTTTTTTGATGGACTGAGCCGTTTGAGCTTTTTTATTTGGCAAACAGAAATTCCAGTTGGTGCTCTGTGTGCATTTTTTTTATCGCCTTTATTTTTCCTCATGCTTACGAGAGGATTCAATGAAAGGTGAACTCTTTATTGATAAGCTCTGTGTAAAACGTAATTCTTCGCTCCTCATAGATAACTTTAGTGCCCATATCTGTCAGGGTTCTATCGTGGCTTTGGTAGGCAATAATGGTTCTGGAAAATCAACATTTCTTCACACCTTGGCAGGATTACTTCCTGTTGCTTCAGGCTTTCTAAAGCTCAATGGACACTCGATTGATACAATGTCCCCCTGGGATCGAGCAAAAATAGTTGTGCTCTTACAACAAACTTCTCCCTTTCAACCTTACTGTCTTACGCAGCACAGGATTGCCCATGGCCTTGTGCCTATTCATGGTTTTTCCTGGTTGAACGATGAGTGCATTGCACAAATTTATTCGCAAGCAAAAAAACTCAATATTTTTCACCTGCTCAACCGTAAGCTCAACGCAATAAGTGGAGGCGAACACCGTCTTATTGATATTGCCAAGGTGTTGATCAATCAAGAGGCCAAGCTTATTCTCCTTGATGAGCCCTCTGTATTTTTGGATTTTAGCCAAAAAAAAATTCTAACGAACAATATTATTGAAAGATCAAAAAGCGCTGTTACGATTTTCTCGAGCCATGATTTGGACTTCATTGAGAATACCGCCACCGAAATCATTCTGATCGAAAATGCTTGTGCCACCCTTATGTCAGTGGCTCAATTTCGTTCTTCTTTTAATGCGCGCTCGAGTAAGTCTTCGATAGCACGTTCAGGTTTGACTCCCCCATAAAGCACCTGATGCACTGCATAACTAATAGGCATATCGATACCGTATTTTTGCATGAGCGGTACAATGGCCTTTGCCGTTTTTGCCCCTTCTACAACAGTGCCAATGCTCTTAAGAGCGCTCGATAAATCCTTAGCCTCAGACAACAAAAGACCAAGACGGAAATTACGAGACATCTCATCGGTGCAGCTCAGTAATAAATCCCCTACGCCTGCAAGACCACTCATCGTATCTGAACGAGCGCCCATTTTTATTGCCAAACGCGTCATCTCAGCTAAACCACGAGTGATCAATGCTGCTAACGCGTTTTTTCCCAATTTGAGACCAGAGCATGTGCCTGCCGCAATCGCAATTACATTTTTCATGGCACCACCGACACACACACCTACCACATCATCTGACCAGTAAAGCCGACAATTTTTACTGGAAAAATGAATCTGGAATTTCCGTGCTGACTCATGGTTAAAACTTGCAATGGTTAAAGCCGTTGGTAAATCTTGCGCAAGTTCCCGCGCAAAAGAAGGGCCTGATAAATAACAAGCCCGTATTGCTAAATCTTTACATGTATTTTTTTTTACGATGTCTGCGCTTAACTCGAGTGTGTCACTCACAATACCTTTGGCAGTATTAATGATGATCGCATTTTGATCGATAGGAGCTTGTTTGAGCACCTCAGCCGTAGCATCCATGGGAACTGCCAATATCACATAAGAAGCTTGACTTACCGCCTCTTTTATACATGATGTTGCGTTCACATTATTATCAAGCATTATATCTCTAAGCTGCTTTGGATGCTTTCTAAGAGTGTTAATACTTTTGACCACTTGATTGTTGCGTGCCCAAACAGTTACTTGATGAGAATTTTTGGCCACAAGTTTACTTAGTGCAATACCAAATGCTCCTCCTCCCAATATGGCAACCTTATCTACTGTCATTTTTTTAACCCATCCGTTTCCAAATTATCCTAGACGCCATACATAACGCCACCTTGCTCATACAAGCTTCGTAAATAAAAAGCAAAAAAGTATTTTTGCTCAAACAAATATTTTTTTAATAACAATCCTATCTTTTGCATTAATAGATAATTTTTATTTATCATTAAAATCAAGATGAAGAGCTAAAAGGTTTTCTATTATGTCAAAATTAACCGTGTTTTTTTGGGTGTTTTTCTGTGCAACTTGCTGGACAAAAACAGATATCAAACTCCACGAATCTTCGTCGAAAAAGAGCTATAATTTTTCCATTGAAAATCCTATATCTGACATCAAACGATTCCATAGGAGCATGCTCTTATCATCTTCGCTCAGTAACCCAAGCGATTCAGAATTAAATTTTATCAGTAAAAAGACAAATATTGCTGGACAAGAAGTGCAGCGTCTTACTCCTATTATTAACGGTATCATTGTCGAAGGGGCCGATAGTATTTATAACAAGTACTCACCTAATAGCTCTTTTGAATACACGCATTTTTCTTTACCCAAAGTGCAATTCCAACTAAGCCCTGCTGAGTGCCTCGAAATAGCTATAAAAGCTCAACCTTATTCGCTCATAAAAAATCCATATACAGAAAAAATAAATGGTACTTTTGAAGCTGTATGGCTAATGCACTTTGACTCTTTAAGGCCCGTCTACAAAACACGCCTTCCCACTCTATCTTTGGCTGATCTAAAAGACATCTACGTTGATGCACAAAGTGGTGAGATCCTAAAAATTGATGAAAGTGCCTACTTTGATGAAGCCTACGCCAAAGTTTTTACCTACTCTCCATCAACAAATGGGGTTAATGAAAGTGATCTTAAAGAGGTAAAACTCAAAGACTTGGTGAATGTAAGAGAAAATAGTTTTTTAGAAGGTGAATATATGCAAGTGCGTACCTGTTGCAAATATTTTACCTGCCCTAATGATGGCCCTTGCAGCGATGAAGAAAAGCGCTGTGCTCTTTCAAGTCACCCTGGTGCTCGACAAACAAGAGAAATAATTCAACTCCCCACTGACTCTTTGGGGCTCGATCCCTTAATGTCACTCCCTCCAAAAATTAGCGTTGATACCGTTCGTTGTACCTATCTTCCTTTTGCCAAAGCAAGTCCAAAAAACAGTAACGGTTCAGCCCTTGCTTTTTATGCAACTCCAATCGATGAGCCGGGGCCTGCTTCAGAAATGGATAGCTTTAGTGAAATCCAAGCATACTTTTCAATGTCTTCATTTTTTCAGAATATTCGCTCTTTGCTTGAAGATCAGACTTGGTGCCTTCGCTCTACCGCTATGAGTTGTGACGAAGACGGAAAACCAAAAATGGAAAATAACAAACCGGTCAATCCTTACCGTATTTTTGTCAATCAACTCATTCCAGATATGAAATTGGGAAACGATCAATCAGATCCAAATAATTTCATCGTACAGATTCTTGCCGGCAAGGGCTCAAAAGAAAACCCTGTCGTGCTCAAGCAATTTACTCGTATGGGCAATGCTGCTTTCGTACCAGCCTTAAGCCAACTAAAAACCAACACCCCTCGCGCAGATGAAATTCTCTCCGACCTAATTAAGCCCTATGACCACAACGTTTTCTTCCAAGGAGACCGTGATTTTGCATATGACGGTGATGTAGTTTTTCATGAATTTATGCATGCAATCACAACCTCATTGGTCAATAAATTAAACTCGATGGGTCTTAATCGATGGGGAATTCATTTTGAGCCAGGCAGCCTTAATGAAGGTTGGTCTGATTATTTCGCAGCCGCTTTCACAAATGATCCAAGCATAGGTGAATACGCAGCCATAAGAGGTGGGTCTGGAGAAGCTAGTTTAAGAAATATTGATAACGATGCCACATGTCCAGAAAGTGTTATCGGTGAAATTCATAATGATTCTCAAGTGTGGTCTGGTGCTTTATGGGCAATTCGCAAGCAAATTACCCAGCAAAAGGGGGCTGCAGAAGCCTTAGAATTTGATCGTGCAGTCCTTACTGCTCTCTCGCAGGCAACAGTAAAAGAGGATTTCGAAACTCAAAGCCAAAAGCTTTTGGCCGCAATAAGAAAACGAGCCGCGCTAGGGGAAGGTATCGCCCAACTAGCAGAAGAGATTCTCGAAAAACGCGGTGTCAGCAATTGCTTTCGAGCATATCCTCTTTCATTTGTTGATGAAAAAAATCATCTCACAACACGAAGTAAGAACACTCTTTTCATCCCATCAAAAAATCAAATTGGACTAAAAAACTTTGCACCTTCAAGTTCTCAATTAGAAATTGCTATTCCAGCCGGTGCAAAAAAATTAACGCTGCAATGGAAGCAATTCCTAGGAGGAACAGGTGCCCTTCTTGGCACAGAAAGCACTCCAAGCTCAACAGCTAACATTATTCCCATCAGTATGATTGCAAGCTTTGATACGCCTATCACATGGCAATTTAAAAAGGCATATTCTCTGCCTTATCGTTATGGAGAAATAATTTCCGACGATCAATATGAAGCTACTTATGAAAATGGTGTTTGGCAAATAACGCTTCCGTTGGACTTTAAACGATGTGAGCAAAAGCTTCTCTATGTTTCCTTACTCAGCCATGATTTTAAATATATCTTGACTAATCTCGGCGTAGAATTCCAAACGGATAATCAAACTTCGCGCTCAGATTGCCAATTCGAGCTCACCAAGGATATGCCAAGAATTCCGAGCGCCATGAATTGCGAAACTATTCAACCTGATTTCTTTTACTTTTTATTTTGCTTAATCACATGGATGCGTTTACGGCGCAAAAGCTGAGTTTTCTAGAGCTTTAATCCTTATGGCATCTGAATTTTCCAAAGGTATTTTTGGAGCTGTGCCATCGATAAATAATTCTTTGGGAACCTCTTGAGCCACGGCTTGTGGATCGCCTTCTACAAAAGTCTGTTGCTTTTCCGATTCTGGATCTATGGGATACCAGTCCACATTGGGAGGTTGGATAAATGCTAGTGGTTCCTGATTTTCGGGTACCTCATTCATAAAACGAGCCCAAATAGGAAAAGCTGTAGTTACGCCCCACTCCTTATCACCAAGACCGCTATTATCATCGCGACCGACATAAACCAACGCGAGCACCTTAGGGGAATAGCCAAAAAACCACGCACTACGAACATCATTGGTTGTCCCAGTCTTTCCCGCCATTTCACTCTGCACCTTGCCGAGATACCGCGACCTGTTAATGCCTGAGATAACTCCCTGTAAAATATTTGTGGTGATAAAAGCTGATTCAGGCCGAATAAGCTGTCGCTCTTCTCTTAAATTATTTTCTTGTTCTTGACCATCAGCAAAAACAACCTTTGAAAAAGAGTGATAAGGGGAATATTTTCCTTCCCTTGGAAAAATTCTCATTGCATTGGCAAGATCCATAGGAATAACTTCCGCACTTCCCAAAGCAATCGTCAGGTTACGGGGAAAGGGCGTCAACGGGCTGATGAGGTTCACTTCTTTCGCAAAACTCAAGAAATTATCAATGCCTATTTTTTCAAGTAGAGTGATAGTGCAAGTATTGACCGACGATCGCAAACAGCGACGGACACTGATGTCTCCTAAATATCTTCGCGTATGGTTTCTAGGCCGCCAAAATTCTTCGGTACCAGGATCAAAAAATGCCCGTGGGGAATCCGTTATTATTGATGCTGCCGTAACCACTTCCCGATCAATTGCCAGTGAATAGATCAGAGGCTTCATACCTGATCCTGGTTGTCTTTTAGCTTGGGTGATTCTGTTAAAGGCCGAGCGCGTAAAATCATAGCCGCCTACCATCGCTAGAATTCCACCTGTCTCAACGTCCAAGGCAACAATTCCGCCGTTTATTAAAGGTGCCTGTTCTAGACTTGCCCATACTTTGCCATTTGGGTTATTGAGTTTGACAAGAATGATATCTCCGGCCTGAATAATCTGAGAAAGCTTTTTGCTATTTTCTGTCTTCTGCCGCCATGCCCAAGCAATACCATTAAAAGGAAGTTCTACAAATCTTGTTCCTACATCGATAAGTGCTGTATTTTTTGCTTCATTAATTTTTTCAACTCGAGCTCCAATGACAAGTCCTTCCTGTAGATTAACAATTCTGGAATTACGCACCAGTGAAGTAATATCTGAGTTTGCTTGAGCTCTTGCGAGCCTGCGCAAGTCCCAAACCTTTTGAGGAGCAGCTTTAGCAAAAGCTTTTTTCTTAAAGGCTGATAGTTCTTTGATTAAAGACTGGTTTTGCTTCTTATCAGGCCTTAATAACGGGCCTCTATAGCCTTGCCGCTGATCAATGGAGCGCAACCCTTCCTTCAAAGTTCTTTCCGCATGCCTTTGCAAATCGCTATCAAGCGTCGAAAAAATTTTGAGCCCACCTTTTTTTATGATTTCCTCATCAAAGTGATGCACAAGATCACTTCGCAAGGAAGTTAAAAAATATGGTGCCAAGACCTCTTCTTGTTTTTCGTGACTCGCATTAAACAAAAAAGTTTGTTTGGCTTCCTGGGCCTGCTCCTCGCTAATAAAATTACCCTTAACCATTTGTTCAAGAACATAGTTTTGCCGTTCTTTTAAGCGAACCAAATCACCAAATGGGTTAATGCGGTTGGGACTTTTTGGGATTGCAGCCAATGCTGCAGCCTCGAATAATTCTAGTTGAGATGCTGGTTTTGAAAAGTAAGTCAAAGATGCTTCTTCAACGCCATAGGCTCCGTTACCGAAATAAATCTGATTTAAATAGAGATGCAAAATCTGATCTTTTGTAAGAGCTTGCTCAATTCGTCGCGCCAGTATTATTTCTTTTATCTTCCTAATATAGGTTTGACTTGAGCTCAACAGCATGGTGCGTGCAGTCTGTTGGGTAATAGTGCTACCGCCTACGCGTCTTCCTCCCACTGTTCTATGTTTAATTTCCAAAACAACCGCGCGCAATAAGCCCAAATAATCAAGCCCATCGTGTTCAAAAAAAGACCCATCCTCAGCAGCAACAAAAGCTTGAATAACGTAGGAGGGAAGATTGTGTATGGAAATAACAGTGCGGCGTTCATCGTAAAATCGCCCAATCAAACGATGGTAGCGATCGTACACAAGCGTACTTTGTGGTGGTTGATAATCTTTTAATGCATCCAATTGTGGCAGATCTTTACTGGCAACCCAATAGAGCCCTGCTGCAGTCACTACAAAAAAAAGTGCAGACAGCACCACCAAAATTTTTATAAAAAACCAATATCGATTGCTCTTACTACGATTACCCATTTGTCTTTTTGCGCTCATTCTTACCGCTCTTCGCTTGCCATGCTAAACCTTGTTGTCAATCTTGGCTAGCGAGTAGGATGCTGATTTTATTATAACAGAATTCTCAATCCTCTAGTAAATCGGCTATTTTTGACATAGTTCATATCGTTTTTAGTTTCACATCTAGTATAAGGCCCGGAAAAGCATGATTAAGTACTTGGGTTCAAAAAGACAGCTTATCCCCTGGATTATAGAAACCATAAGGACAAATTTTCCTGACAGTCGTTCAGTGGCCGATATCTTTTCTGGCACCTCTCGAGTAGGTTTTGCTTTAAAAGAACAAGGATATTCGGTCGCTGCTAACGATCATAATTTGTTTGCCTATCACATTGCCCGCTGTTATTTACAAACCAATCAAAGTGACTTGCCTGACAATTTTGGAAAAATAATTAAACACCTCAATAACTTACCAGGAAAAGCTGATTTTTTTACCAATAATTACTGTATAAATGCACGTTTTTTCCACCCAAAAAATGGTGAAAAAATTGATGCAATTCGCGCTGGTATCGACACCCTTGATATCGATGAGCAAATAAGGTCGGTCTTGCTCGTGAGCCTAATCGAAGCTGCCGATCGCATTGATTCAACGTGCGGTATTCAGATGGCATTTTTAAAAGGATGGGCCCCGAGAGCTCACTTACCTTTGACGCTCAGAGTGCCCTCTCTCTTAGAAGCTCAGTCTGGTACAAGTTACCAAGCTCACTGCCTCGATGCCAAAGAAGCAGCCCAAAAAATTGAGTGCGATATTGCTTATCTTGATCCTCCCTATAACCAGCACAGCTATCGCAGCAATTATCACATTTGGGAAACTCTGGTGCGTAACGATCGCCCTGAACTCTACGGGCGGGCACAAAAAAGATTAGATTGCCAAACCTATAAAAGTGATTTCAACTCAAAACCCAAATTTCGCAGTTCACTGTTAGAGGTTTTAAGCAACCTAAACACACGAAAAATAGTTCTTTCATTTAGCGATGAAGGATTTATCACTAAAAGCGAAATCGAAACATTACTATCACAATTTGGCAAAGTCAGTTCTCAACAAATAGACTATAAAAGATATGTCGGTGCTCAGATTGGTATTTACAATCAAAAAGGACGCAAGGTTGGTCAAATAAAAAAGTTACGCAATAAAGAATTTTTATATGTAGTTAATCCGACATAATGAGCATTGACAAGCATTTTTTAGGCTATAAAAGTTATGTCGTTATGTTATCTTCAATCGATTTTCATAGTGATTTTAAAACCTGGATCGTTCCTACACACGAAATAGGAACGATTGGATTATCTTTTGAAAAAATGATATCAGCCCAGACTCTCTGCGCGCTTTTACATGAAAAAAATCGAAATGATTTTACGTGGAAAGCAAAAAACGATCATCGTGTGCGGTGTAAGCTGATACATGAGGGCACCAGTGCCTTTATGCTCGATATGACTGGCAGGCTAGAATTGTTTTCTTCATGCGCCAGATGTCTCAATGAAATCCAACATAGCATCGAAATCAATTTGCATATGAGGCTTCTTGAGCAAAAAATGGTCGATGCTCAAGAATCAAATTTGGAGCTCATCTTTGATAGCGATTCTTTGCAAGATGATGAAAATGAGATTGTTACAGGATATTTTTTAAGAAAGTCCATTGACTTGGGACTTATTTTGCGCGAGCAGATCTTCTTTAGTGTCCCAGACTATCCCTATTGCGGTGGGCCACTTGCTGTGAAAAAAGAAGGCTGCGGGTTATCGATTGTGACATCACCAGACCATGAGCCGCCTAAAAACCCTTTTATAAAATTGTTAAAAAAGACCTAGTCTTTATTTTTTGGAGTTAAAAGCATGCCAGTTCCTAAGCGACGTAAATCTGTTTCCCGCACAAGAATGCAACGCGCAGCCAATATGCGCCTGACCCCTGAAGCTATGCCTAGTGCATGCGCAAGCTGTGGAGAGCCAAAGGCTCCTCATCGTATTTGTCGAGCTTGCGGCAAGTACGCCAACCGTCAAGTTATTCCAGTGGTTGAATCATAATCATAGCAATCATAGAAATTGACTAATCCTTTAGTTTCGTTCTCGCTTTGCTGCGAGCCTTTGGAAATTAAAGGATTAGTCAATTTATAGGGCGCTATAGAAAATTTTTTGCAACTCTTTTAATAAGGCTTGTGTTTTTTTGCCTTTACTATTAGTGCCTGCAAAAAATTTATTTAATAGCCCTAGCTCTCCCCCTTTCTCGCTTTCACCACTGATGGTTCTTTGCAAGCACTTAATTAAATTAATTCGAGCTTGTGCTTCTTGCTCATCACTAAATTTCTGAAGAATTACATTTATAAAACGAAGAAATATGAGAGATAAAATGCGCTCCTCGGCAATAGCTCCATTACCTCTTAGAGCATGGGTACTTATTGAATGGAGCGAAAAAAATAGTCGCTGCAGGGTTTTTTGCTTTTCAATATTGCGGGAAAAAATCTTTTTTAAATCGAAAAGTAGTTGGTAAATTTTTTTTTCACATTTGCTAATATTTTTTTTCTTAATCTCGGAGAAAAATAAATAATTACTAAAATTAATTTCCCTGATTTCATTAATCAAATTTTTTGATGCATGTGCATTAAATAAAAAATCGACAATACCTGTGATCGCATCTGAATCCTCTCGTAAAAACGTGTTTTCTTTATGCTGTAATTCAACAGAAAATTCATAAAAATTAATCAATGCTTTTGTTAAATTCATTTCATCATAAATACGATGTTCTATATTCCAAAGAATTAAGCTTTTTTCTTCTAACAGAAATAAATTTTTGCTTTTAATTATTTTATTATTTTTCTTTTCACTTTCACTATCTGTCAACACAAAATTAACTGCATAACTTATGTCGCTTTTCACAAAAGGCGAGATTGCAACTTTCTCTTTAATTGTTTGATTGAGGATATCGACATTATCGTGAATAATTTTGGGATGAGTCAATAAAAGCACAAAAAATTCAAAATTATTAATTATTAAAGCATGATGAAGTGGAGGACATCCATAACCGTAATCTTGCTGATTTATGCTTTCTGTTGAGACCGAAATAATCAAATCCCAAAATTTGAAAAGTTCGTTTTTTTCTATGTAATCATGAAGAGCGTTCAGCAAGCTTGCTTGAATTAGAAGCGAAATTAAACAAAGCTTCAAAAGATTATTCATTTTGTGCTCGTAGAGTCATTACATCCTTATGAAGGATATCTCTGTAGCTCGAACAAGCAACCCAAAAAAATTATTTTCATAATAATTTGGCTGGCCTACTTTTTACCAAAAACGAAATATTTAAAAAAGATTAAACGATAACTAAAAATCGGTCATTTTTATACTACGAACAAGATTGATAGGAAATTTATTCACCGCACAAGCACAACCGCTCATAATTTTCTCAACTTTACCCTCTACTATTTGATAACGATGAAGCCAAGAATAGCGCTGCCCCAAATTTATATCGCAAAACATTGGCCCTATCATACACTTTCGAGGATGAGTAAATTGTTCATCCTTTAAACATGCACAACTTCCGTCATCACTAAATTGCAAGAAAGTATCTTTTGGGCAGTTAGTCATTTGCCCATAAGCCTCACACCATGAACTTTCTTTTGGCCAAAACTCAAGCACCGGTTCTGCAAAATTTGCACTTGCTAAGAAAAAAATAATCATGAAGACTTTCATTGTCGCTCCTCCAACAAAGCACGTTTTTTGCTTTATTTACTAAGTATCGAAGGAGCACATGTTTTGGATAGCAAAAATATATATTTTTTTACAACGCCATAGCTAATGAGAAGCATTGACCATTTTTTCGAGATTTATATAAACTTTTGGATCTTGATTATTACCAAGCAAATAATCTTTTTGTGCATCATAAATACTGTACCAACGAGATGCACTTTGATATCCCGCAGCACTCACTTTAATAAGTTTGAGATGCTCGTAGTTATTAAGACAAGGAAAATAATTATTTTTGCAACCAAATATTAGAGCGGTTTCTCCAAGAATATCAGTCGTTGATTGGGACAACAAAGTAGTCACATAAGGAGAAAAACTTCTTACATTAAAAATTGTTACTAAAGCGTTCTCTACAAGATCATTACTCTCACTATCTTTCACGATTATTTTTGCATTTTCCAAATCAGGTATATCGTTTTTCACCGAAATCATCGGATCAATTGCGCCAAGCCTCGAAGGTGAGTTAATAATTCTTGCTGTGACATGAGCAAATCGTACGATATCAATAAGCTCCTCATACAATGAGGGTCTTCCTACCAAGCTGTTATTCCAAATATTTGTAAGTAATGGATCAGAAAAATAATCCGTGTTGGTACTCCAATAGGGGTTGCTCGCAGAAAGAGAAATATCTACTTGAGGAGATATGCCTGTCGTATCACGAGCAGTAGCCAGGTTATAATATTCTCCGCTTCCTGCTCCAAAAACATGTTCAAATTCATGAGTAATATGATTAATTTGACGCCAATATTGATTAAGTAGCTGTTCTTGATATCTGCTTTGTTTGGGATTATGAATTTTATCCCATTTCAGATTCCACGCTATGTTTTGAAAAGCATTGCCGCCGTAAGTTCCATATTGAGGATTATCCGTAAGCCTTGCTTGAATATAAAAACGATCACCATAGGGCTGTTTATCGTAATAAGGAAAACCAATCGCCGATAAATCAGGATAAAGCAAAATAGCTTCTGTATCATGCATCACAAAATTTCTAAGAGTATTTTTGCCAAAAATAATATTTAAATCATCGATATACCCTGATAATCGCTCCTTTGCTTCTTCTAAAATCGCTTGTGATGGAGCACTGCAATCGAAGGGTTCATTCGTTTCTAAGGCAAGACTTTCCATTAGATCGCATTGCAGCCTAAATGTTATGGGATGAGGTGGAACATGCACTTTCTGAATTTCGCTACAAGTAGACCACCAATAATTTCCAACACAGAGTTTTAGTGATGAATCTTCGATCCTTACTTTATTCATAGGAACTTTTATGGAGATATTCTCTCCAAAACTACAAAAGAAGTCCTCTTCCAAAATAGTAGTACCGAGTGAATCAACGAGCCGTGCACATCTATAAAAATTATTGGTATATTCAATCCGAAGAAATCCCTCATTTTCCACTTGTAGTTCATGTAAAATTATTTCCCGGCTCGCATTTTGTTTTGCCTTTTCCTCGGTCTGACCTTCAATACAAAATAGTAAGAACCAAAATGTAAGAACAAAATACATTTTTTTCAACAACATAAATCTTCCCCCATTATTCCAAAAATTTACTACCTTATTCATCCATCATAAAAGCAATAAAACAGACACGCTAAAAACTAGTTTGCACTTGGATTAATTGTGCATAAATTTTGAGGTTGTATTGTATCTAAATAAGGAGAAGCTTCAAAACGCTCAAAACAGTAAAGGTGGAAATCGTTAAAGCATCCGTTAGCATCCTCATTAGTCCACCCTTTACCTGTCTGAGCATAATCACCATAGTAAGCTTCGTTGGCAAATGGTGCTGAGGGTGTTTGATTGGTCCAATTGGCACAAGCTCTAGTCCTGCCATACTCGATATACGACATGCCATCGGTGTGAGTTCCTGTCCAAACTCGACGTAAACCCAAATTTACATTACTCGCTAACAGTGCTCCAAACTCATTTACCTGAATAGGATTTTCAATATTGCCATCAATAAGATCTGCATGATCATTCGCTATGATAACTCCATCCATGCGATAATATGATGTACCTAAGTCATCTACTCTGCCCGTAGATATTGCCTGGGGAATGTCAACTAAATCTGCAGGTGTGGTATTGGGATTTTTAGAAGGATCTGGCTCTCCAGACAACCAAGCAACGAAGCGATTACACCCCTGCAAAAGCCCAGCCTGATAAGCCATGTAATCGCAATAGCAATCTGCAAACTCAAAACTTCTAAAGGTTCCTGACTCTGTAACACCGATACTGCATTTTCCGTCAGTAGCCAAAGGTATTGAACGAGGAAAATCTGCGGTGATCATTCCACTGGTGGTAAAAGCTCGTACAGCACATTTTCCTGAGCTTGAACTTGTAACAGTATTGGGATCCTTAAAACAATTGCCATCATTAACTATATGACAGTTAACCGGCCTATCGTCATCATCTGGGTTACCTGTATCGCGATTACTTGACGCACCTTGACTATTAGAATCAGGCCCTGAACAATTATCCACATATAGTGCTTTTTTAATAACTTCTTCAGCTAGACGATCTTCAACATTTTTTTGTGAATCTTTAAGTTTGTCGTCTTTGCTGTCAAAATGGCTCACGTTCTGGACTTCATTTTTTGAGTCAGAGCTGCGTCTCTTACAAGATAGGCTCACAATAAATAATAAAAATACTAACAAGAACAATAAATTTTTCATTATTTCCTCAAATAAAATCTCAAAAACATCCACACCAGAAATAAATAATAAACCAACCATAATTAAAATACATTTTACATGCACAACCACAAAAACAAAAAGATAAATATTTATCAAACATAAAAATAATACTTAAAATACTTTTAAACTATACTTAAGCAGTATTCTATTATTGAGGTTAACATGTTTCATTCAAAAATATTTTTAACTTTTTTATTGATGTTATGTAGTTCGCTAAGCTTTGCGCTTACTCCGAATAAAAAATTAATTTTTGTGGGCACTGAACTCAGTCAGGTTTGGATTGGCAGCACAAATAAAAGTAAACCCCGGGTGCTCTATCATGATTTTTCAATAGACCCCAACTACTACATAGGTATCGGCTATGATTCTCAACGAAAAAAAATCTATTGGCCCGACAATTATAACCAAGTACTGCTTGAGGGCTCGCTCGATGGCTGCATTGAAAAACATGCTTTATACTCAGATTTAGCCTTCAGCCATGTTCCATTTATTGACACGAGCAATAGCCGAATTTTTCTGTCAGCTGTCAATGATGGTATCTATGTAATGCCAAATAATGGCATGGGGCCACAGAATTTAATATTTAATGGTCAAAAACCCGTTACCGTGGTCTACGATGAAAGCTCAGATAATATTTATTTTGGCGGGCCTGACCAAGGAAAGGTTTTTAGAGGAAAAGCGGATGGAACAATGCTCACGGAATTATATGACGCACCAGAAATACGCGATGTTGAAATTTATCCTGAGCTTGGACTTATATTTTGGGTTGATCTTGATCAGATATGGCGTGCTCCGCTATCGGGAGCTGGGCCAAAAGTAGTACATGCAACTCATTTGGGAGGAAAACTGCGTTCAATAGAAATTGATAAAACAACTCAGAAGCTCTATCTCGCAGAATTTAATATTCCTGGCACACCAGGACCAGATGTAATATGGAGCGTTAATGCACTTAGTTCAGGACCTGCTGAAATAATTTATTCAGGAGATTTTGGCAGCATTAGAGGACTGGAGCTGGTTGATTAAACTTCTTGTTTAAAAAGCCGAGCGGGATTTTACATACCAATTAAATACCCGCTCATAATTCAAAGAACTCAAAAAATTAACTTAAAAAATACCTTAGACCACTTATCCATAATGAGAGTCACCCATAGAGCTAAGCCCTAATCATCTGAGTCTGCACTCTTCAATCTTTCATAATTTTTTTGTTGCTGTGCCGAATTAATTTCTGGGTGATGAATCAGCCCACCCTCATGGGCAGTGAAACCAAGAAAGGTAGTGGTGATAACAGCTATTAAGAAAACCAAAGGATAGCCTAATTTAATCCCCCAATCATAACGGCGCTCTAAAATCAAAACACAAGCCGCGAACAGCGCTGTTATTACTGATAGAACTGTACTAATCTCTGCAAGTTCCTCGTGCCTATCCACCACCTGCTCATCCATTTTTATAAATTTTTCTACCACCTCTTCTGCAGAGTCTCCCGACCAATAGGGCACAAGTGCGCTTAAACCAATCACTACACTCAGCCCCAAAATAAATCGCTTGATTGCTCCACTATGAGTAAAAATAGTAAGCAGCAAACAAAGCGTCAGTATTAAAAAACCAACCACCGGTATATGGTTAACCATTAGGTGAATTTGTGCACCATTAAACAACGCTATCTCCCCTTTATATCGCTTGATAAATCAATACGTATCAAGCAAAAAACCACACCAATACCATACAATATTTTATCTCCACTTAAGTATTAATAATAAAAACTAAAACAAAGAGTGTTCTCAATCACCCCTCAATCAAAAAACTCAGTCATTAAAATTTTTTAATTCCAAATATCAGAGATAATTTTAGCCCATTGATCGGATCTTCCCAAAGTAGGTAGTCCAAGGATCTCTTCTATGGTTCTCAGCATGCTGTAGTGGTTATAATAACGGTTCGATGTTGAAGCAGGTTTAACCCCCGCGCCCAACAATACCGTATAGATTTTATTGAAGTGAAAATAATCGTCCTCGTCAAAAGTAATAACAAAAAGTGTATCAGATAAAATTTTTTCATCACTCAGGACATCTCCAAGAGTTTCCTCCAACCAATTGCTCGCATGAGCCAGATCTGTATCGTGCCCGTCATTATCCAGATTTGGGACATACATGGCATAGGTAGGCAGTTGTCCATTTGCTATGTCAGATTTAAATTGTTCGCTCGAAACTATGTTATCACAGCGTTCTTTATGAGTCTGAACATTTTTATAACTCAAGAACGGGACATGCTTTCGTACATATAAATCTTTGCGTGCTTGCAAAAAACAATCACCAGGATAGTCCTCGGCGTAAACTTTCCAGGTTTTACCTGCTTCTTCCAATAGATTTCCTATATGCCGCGTTCTGATAGTGACATTAAAATCGGTATAAATTCTAAAATCACTTCCAGCTGTCATGGCAATGTAGTTAGGCTGTGATGGATGAGTTACACCATAGAATTGGGATAAGTAGGCTCCTCTTTGAGTAAGCTCACTAAAATAAGGCTGTTCGATAGCTTTTTTAGGATTGCCATTTTCAAAAATTATATAAACAACATGCTTTATATTTTCCCAGCCCATGGGCTTTAGATTTGCATTCCACATCTGCTGGGCCCCGATCCAGGTACAGCCCAATAAAAAAATGATTGATATTACAATAAAATAAATTCGATTTTTCACTCGCATAGTTAAACCCAAATAAACTCATCACCTCTAAAATATTAGAACATAAAATATGCGACGAAAAATAACTTACAAAAATTATATTTTTCAACTAATTGCTCTATCGCGCTATTGCCGTAATTTTTTGCTTAGTAAGTCAAGCTAGAAACTATTTTGATTTGGTAGTAAAAATTATTTTATTTCAGCTAACACAAAGTGGCACCATATCCAACTTTTGTCGCTCTGCTCGATTTTTTTCCTTCAGAGTTAGGGGCTCTAGCAAGAAATGGCTATAGGTAAAGTGATTGGAGAGCCTTCATCAGTGGTAAAAGAAGTTGTAGATATTTCGGGATCCTGTTTTGAAAATAATTTTTCGCTAACCAAAGAAAGCATTTTTGTCCAAGATTACTTGTCATCCCCGCGCAGGTGGGGATCTAACAAAAACGGTTAAGCCTGTAGTTGATTTGGATCTCCGCCTGCGCTCAAAACCTGGGTGGTCAAGCGAACCTTGGCTTAGTTAGAGAAATCAAAAGGAACAGTAAGAGACTAAAAGCAAGCGCTTGCTTTTAATAATTTTTTACCTTCATTTGGCATTTGTAAGTATTTTGCTAAAACTTCTTAAAAATGCCAAAGCATTACAACAGTTTTAAAAACTAATATTTGACTGATAACTGCATGCTAAAGCCAAAGCAAGAGCATCGGAGGCATCTTCACTGCAGGGAACGGCAATGCCAAGATTAAGTGCAACAATTTGAGCAACCTGAAATTTTTGTGCCCTTCCTCGGCCAGCTACCAAAGATTTTACTTGAGTGGGGCTCAGCTCTTGTACAGGAATAGCATTTAAACCCAAAACAGCCAGAGCAACTCCTCGCGCCTGCCCTAAAACCAAAGCAGAACGCGCATTTTTACAAAAAAATACGCCCTCCACCACCGCATAGTGAGGCTGGTATTTTTCTATCAATGTTTTGAGATCACAAGCCAAATCAGATAAACGTTCGCTTAGATTTTTTTTGGCATCAAGCACAATAGTACCGTGCGTCACATGCTCTACTTTGCTATTTGAAGAGTGCGACACTATGCCAAAACCAGTTCTCAAAGATCCTGGATCAATGCCCAGTAGAATTTTTTCCATCAGTGCTACGAGCCCATAAGCTCTTCTAATTCTTTTTCGTCGATATCCATGTTGGTATAAACATTTTGCACATCGTCAAGATCTTCAAGACCATCTACCATCGACAATAATTTTTTTGCGTTTTCCCCTGACACATGCACAACATTATCAGGAATCATGGTGAGCTCACTGGCATCAGGAATTATCTGAGCTTTTTCAAAAGCATCTTTGAGGACCAAATATTTTTCTGGCTCACAGATAAGCGTAAAACTATCATCATCTTCGCTGATTTCTTCAACCCCATACTCAAGTCCAATTTCCAAGAGTTGATCCTCGCTTAACTCTTGGCCAGCAGCGGTGGTTTTATTAAATAAAAGTTGTCCTTTTTTATGAAAGCTAAACAACACCGATCCTGTTGCTCCAAGATTTCCACCTTTTTTCTGAATAACTGTTCGCACATCGCTCAAAGTTCTATTTCGGTTATCCGTCATGCATTCAACAACTAAGGCGACCCCTGCTGGTCCGTAACCTTCATAAACCAGCTCTTCCAGATTGCCGCCCTCACCGCCAACGCCTTTAGAAATTGCCCGCATAATATTGTCTTTAGGCATATTAGCGTAGCGCGCATCATCCATAGCCTTTCTTAAACGCGGGTTTGAACTGGGATCTTCGCCACCCAATCGTGATGCCACAGTTATTTCACGAATAATTTTCGTCCAAACCTTAGAACGCTTAGCATCTGCAGCACCTTTTTTATGTTTAATTTTTGACCATTTATTATGACCTGCCATTGCTTAAACCTCATCAATATTTTCTGCCTTGCCTTTAGCAAAAAGCACTTTCATTCTTTAAATAACAACAATCTTCGGCTTCATCCAGCCCCTTTAGCTCATACTTTGGGGTGCACTGATAGTACATCAAAACTATTGAAATTTTGTTTTTAAGAGAGCATTTCAATCCGAAAAATAGTTAACGCAGCACCACTAAGAATAACTCTGTCTCCTTTAAGCTCACAGCCTACAACCCCCCCTCTCTTTGATGCTTGAAAAGCAACTAAATTATTTGAAGCTAATTTTTTACTCCAATAAGGAGCGAGAGCGCAGTGAGTAGAACCAGTAACAGGATCCTCATCAACTCCAACCCCACAAGCAAAAAAACGAGATACAAAGTCATAATCTTTATTAAAAGATTGAGCAGTTACAATTAAGCCTCTAATCGCTAGTTTTTTTAGCACATCGAATTTAGGCTTAAAATTTCTTACTAAGGCTTCTGATTCGAATTCAAGCAAAAAATCATTTTGATGATTATTTCCACAAAAAACTATTTTCTCATCAAAAGCTTCTGTAAGAAGTAGAGGAGGAAGACATTGTGTCGGTGGTTGTGATGGAAAGTCCAAATATATTTTTTCACCTCTCTTGCTGGCACTTAGCAAACCACTCTTGGTGATAAATTTAGCCGTTTCATTTTCTGACAAGTATTTTTGCTCCCATAAAATGTGTGCTGCGGCCAATGTGGCATGACCACATAGGTTAACCTCAACACTTGGGGTAAACCATCGCAGACCGTATTTATTGCCTTGTGGCCATAAAAAAGCCGTTTCCGATAGATTCATTTCCATCGCTATATCCTGCATCCACTTTTCATTGGCAGGTTCATTTAAAACGCATACTCCTGCAGGATTTCCCTTAAACGGTACTGAACTAAAAGAATCCACTTGAAAAACTATAATGCTCATACATTGCTCCTTGGCGTTGAGTTATCAAAATAAAAAAATAATTCATCAAGAAGGAGAGCTCTGCGATTAATTTTTTAGTTAAATCAAAAATCACTCAAAATTGGTATCAAAGAAATCCCTTGAATAAAAAAAGCCTGGCTTCGCTCTAAAAAGATTAATTTGTAATCAATCTTAGACAATGCCTGGCTTAACAGCTAAAAAAAACTTTTATCCCAAGCTCTTTAGGGTAAAAGATTCTTGATTTTTTTAACGCTTGACGCTTCATTTCTTTGTTGGGCCAAAGCCAAAAGCCGACGAAGCTTTGGTTCATAAAAATGGCCAAACATCTTTTTAGGATTAAAACTGTCCAAGCTCGCAATAAGTTTGAGTCCATCTTCTTCTTCATCAGTGGTCATTACTTCGATACGCCCCACCATACTTCGCACCACACTGCTCGGTGTGGGAGTGATACAAAGAGGAATTATTTCATCGCTTTGTGAACGTGGCAGCACATATAAAACCCGAATACCAGGAGTAGCAAAGTAGCTGCGCTCCCATGTATTAACCAAAGCCCTTGCTTCATCAGAAAATAAACCATCTTTAATCAACGCGGCCTCAATCATGCTTTTTGCTTGCTGAACATAAGCTGCGAATAAAAGACGTGTTGAGCTATCCGCTATGCTCACTATTTTTTCTTCATCCCCAATTGCTCCTATGGCTTTAATGACTCCACTTTGTCCATCAAAGTTTAAGATGAACGCACTTTTGATCAACGATTGAGTATTATTTTTAATATAAAGAGCTCCGCGTCTGTTTTTCACCACAATCTTGGCATCAAAATCGCCAACCCCTCGGTAGAAAATAAATTTTTCTTTCTCACCTTCTGATTCAATTGTATTTGATTTTACCTTTCGGCTTGGGTTCCAAATACTATTGGCGCTAGTTCGTGCTAGATCTTCCACTAAATTTTTCGCAAGCAATTTTACATTAAAAGAAAATCTAGATGGCCCAAGAGTAGTTGCCGAATCGTAGCTGGGTGAATAAGTATGCGCTTTGGGATAATACTGACTGATAATTCCTTGAGGAAAATCAATATCCACTTTGACGTGTTGCCCCTCCTTGCCATAGAAATAGATGACCGGAGTTTCCATTTTTTGAGTAACTCCTACGCCAATGGGATTTTTTGGCATAACATCTGAAGCTGACAGACTGTGGCTAATGCTTTCTAAAAACTCACATGGCACCTTGCCACAGTATCTTAAACTCGTTTGCAGCAATGGGCCTGCTTGTGGATTGTGAAAGCCATAGACAAAAGTTGGCAATTTTTCTTCCTCGTGATGCATACCGCTTAGACGGACTCCATCAGAACCCATAAATGATGTGAATGTCCCCCACTCGTGCACAATTAAGCTTTCAGCATTTCTTGCAAAAGATGCAAAAATTATAATGCTTAATAAAATTTCCTTCATAGTACCCCCTTATTCTTTATATGATTATGAACTCATGACGATTAAGATGGCCACAGCAAATATTGCCAGAGAAGTTTGCAATACTTGCAATGCTTTTTTTGAGGAATTTATGAGATTTTTACTGACGTCACAGGAATGTGAACTGTTGTTGAGATTCGAAGAAAATTCGAGCCTGGTAGAGTTAGCAAAAGCTCTACACAAAGATGTATCGGTGGTTTCAAGAAATCTTAAGGCTATATCACATAAGTTTGATGTTTTGAAAAAACATCAGGGGCGCTGGATACTCACTGAAAAAGGAAAATCTATCAACGCCTGGAGTAAAGAAGCAATCTTTTCTCAACAGCTCAGCCTTGGCCAACAAAAAAATATCCGCATTGCTACAACCAGAGAATTTGCTAGCCGCATACTTTTACCTAAGATTAAAATGCTGATCGGTGAGCAAGATATTTCAGTATCCATTGTCACATCCGATAGCGGTATCGAAAATTATATTCTAAGCGGCAAAGCAGATTTTGGTTTTGATTGCGGTCGCCCACAAAGCCCAGGCGTAGCTTTCAAGCGACTTGTGCGTGAAAGATTCGCTATAGTGGCATCGCCAAATTTTACTAAAAAATATTCAATCAAACATTTTGATGATCTGGACGATAAAAATCATCTTAAATTCATGCGTGCAGAAGGAGCCGTATTGGATCTAGATGTGAATACAACTCAATATTTCGGCACTTTTGGCGATATTTCCAACCTTCGCCAAGCATGCGTTCTGGGATATGGCTGGGCCGTAATGCCTTATTATATGGTAAAAAAAGAGATCGAGGAAGGAGCACTTATAGAAATTACAGGCACCCACTTTCCCGATCAAAAATTTGGTGTCTGGTGGCAAAGAGATCGCGCAAGCATTATTCCGTGGATACATCGGGCAAGCGAGTGGCTATCAAAGCAGAACTTGTGTTAATACTGGCAGCAGTTTTTACCTTTAACAATAAAACAGTAGTTCGACTTGTTCACAAAAATAGCTCCTGGCAAACAACATATAAAAATTCCCTATGGCTATGAGTGTCGCAAAGAAATAGTTAAATGGAACTTTTTCATGCTAATTTTTTCTTCTCATCAACATAATAATTTTTGTTATTACATCTAAGTTTTTTGGGGGATAAAATGAAAAAGACAGATCAAGTGGCCCGAAGAGAAATTTTAAAGTGGGGAGGCATTGGACTTGCAAGCATATCTTCTGCGGGATTATGGGCCAAAGGATTAGCAACTATGTGCGCATCTACGCCAAAGCAACCCGAGGGACCTTTTTATCCAGTTTCTCAACAACAAGATACCGATACCGATTTAACCAAAGTTTTAGGAAGAAATAAGCTCGCTGATGGACAAATAATTTTTTTGCAGGGAAAAATTATGGATCAATACTGCCAAAGTGTAGAAAATGCTGTGGTAGAAATCTGGCAAGCCTGCGCCAGTGGACGCTACAACCATCCAGGCGATATCGATAATAAAAATAAGTTGGATGAAAATTTTCAGTATTGGGGCATAGCTGTAAGTGATAATCGCGGAGATTACAATTTTAAAACCATTATCCCTGGAGCTTATGTAGCTGGTCCTGGCTGGATGCGGCCTCCTCATATTCATTTTAAAATTTATAAAAGAGGCTATCAGGATTTAATCACACAAATGTACTTTGAAGGCAATCAGTATAATGAAAATGATCGCATACTGCGAGCTTTACCAAAAAGTGAATGGCCAGCAGTGGTAAGACCATTAACAGCAAAAAATTCACAAAATGGCAGAGAGTGTTTTGATGTAAACTTTGATATTTCGATACAAAAAATCACATAAAACTAAAACTCCCGGAAAAAACCAGGTAAATTTATCAGGCCAACAAAAGCTACTTCTCCAAGAAACTAATATTTCTTGGAGAAATAAATGAAAAAAATAATACTATCGCTCTTGTTTTTGATAGTTCCCTTTAAAATTATAGCTGGTCCTGCCGGTGATGATTTCAAGCACATCGAGCCGTATTTTTATGTGGCCATTGCCGAAGCATCATATGAGGGCACCAAAAATGGTGCCCAAGAACGACTAAACCAGCTTTTGGGATCAAACCAAGCCAAGGTTTTAGATTTCAAAGACCACAGTTCTGTATTGTATGGCTCAAACCATTTTATTTTAGTTGAAGATCGCCTTGGCGGTAAACACATTGCGATAGAAGGTTCCAACTCGGCGAGAAATTGGTTGGGCAATTTGGTGGGGTTTCCTGGGAGGGGACTCGTGGCTGAGTATGATGTTCCTCCTAGAATTAGAAAATCCATGCAAAAAATTGTTGAAGGATGGAAGAAAAAACATCAGCACATAATCTCGATCGTGGGCCACTCTCAGGGAGGTATGTATGCTTCTCAACTAAAAGCAAGCAAGAAGGATAAATATAAACACACGGTAGCAATGACTTTTAATGGTTATAAAATTAAAAAAGATAAGAACAGCGATCAGTACCACTTTCTTATTAAAACCGAACACGCCGCCAGCCTGTTAACCTCGTCCGGACGATACATAAAATTAAATAAAGGTTCTGGGCATTTAAAAATTATTTCAAACCACGGAATGGAATATTTTTTAAGCAGAATAAAAGATAAAAATTGGTCTAATATCCTCTAATTCTTCACCACTAATTTATGGTCGGTAGCATTTATTGTTGCCGGCTTTTATGGAGTTTTTATGAATAATATAAAAATAGTATTACTGCTTTTATCTTTGGCTAATTTTTCTTTTTCTTTAAACCATAACCTCATTATAGAGGAAAGCTATTTTTCAAAACGCAAAGCTCACTTGTTATTAAAACTAGAAAAAATTTTGCACCCAATTCTTCATGGCCACGGAGAGCCTCCTAAAAAAGGTCTACTCCAGAAAACTTACGAGACCAGTACAAAAGTCTGGGAAGATTTAAAAGAATTTAATCTAAGCGCTGCCTATAAGACTGCATCAAAAGACAACTCTTTTTGGCAGATGGCTAAAACCCTTGCAGGGGGTACTGTTAATTATTTTGCTGGTGAACGCGCGGAAAAAGTTTTATTTCATGGTGGTTTTTATGACAGCCCCGAAGCAGAAATGAACGAGGAGCGTTTTGGTTCCGAGTCCATTAATTTGCTCAGCAGCCTAGAAGAGGAACTTGAACAGAGATTTGAAAGATGGAAGCCACAAACTGAGTGCCCAGATGGCTTAAAAAAATGCAAAAAAATTGGGCTCAACAGCAAAAATATTTTGAAGGGTCTTTATGCGTTTTTAGAAAATATTGAGAACTATGAGCGCAAGCATGGAGCTGATTTTTTTAGTAAAGATGAAATCAATCGGATTTTTAATTTTCTAGATTTGGTAGTGGTAAGACTATCGGAAATAAATATTATTGGCTCTATTGGTAATCAAGAAAAAAATATCGTAACCGACGACTCCATCTTGCAGCCCTATGTTCGGGTTATAAATCTATTAGCAGCCATTCCTACCAAAACCCATGACGTAGAAAAATCGCTGCAAGAAAATAGTGACAAAATTCTAGAGCTCATGGAATTCTTACCCGAAAAACAAAAACTTTCCTTGCTCGATTACATACGAAAACTCTCTTACAACGCACACAATAAGACCTTTGCCCATTCAAGCGGAGGATGCAGTTCGCATTTGTTATTTTCTGGCCCCACGGGTACAGGAAAAACTTTTGTGGGCAAAAAATTACCTGAGCTTTTAGGTTTTAAGCCAATTTGCATGAGCCTTGAAGAGCTTCAGCGCGGGCAGGATAATTTTTCTACTGAAATATTGGATTTAGTTGATGGCGAAGATTTATCTGGTCTTGAAAAGAAAATCCTTCAACTTGATGCACGATGTATGCAAGCTGTTTGTCATTTAAACCAAATTGTTTTTATTGATGAACTCGATGAAGATCGCAATTACCAAATAAGCGATCTAAAAGAGCAGTTCGATCAATTTAAAAAGCTCAACTTTCCTTCTTTAGGTTTGCAGGTGCCTGGCTTTTTGAATTGTATCTTTACCACCAATAATCAAAAACTTTTAAGAGACCCTGCCCTTATTTCTCGCTTTACCGAGATAGAATTTCCTCCCATGAATTTTCATAGAAAGTTAGATATTTTAAGCAAACATATCTATAAAAAATATGATTCAGAACAATTTTCTGAGCTAAGAAAAAATTTTTCTAAAAAAGAATTAGACAAACACCTAGAGAAGTTTATTAAGTTTGATGAAAGAATAAATATCAGGATTTTAATTGAAAATGTGGATGATATTTTATTTCTTCTCGATGTAAAACGCCGGGTAGAATTAGGAGACGAAAATATTCTTTTAGGACTCCAGGCTCGGGAAAGTTTTGATGATTTTTTGAGAAGAAAATTTGGAAAGCTAGATTTAGGGGATTTAGATTATAGTTCGTCCAGCGATGAAGAAGAGCAGTCAGAATCTGAATGTGATGAAGAAGAAATTCAAGATCTAATTTTGGAAAATAAAGATGGATGCCTACGACCACTCTATAAGCCTAGAGATCTTGCTTGTCATTTGCTTTAGCGCACTAATACTAATCTCATGGATTAACCAAGCCTTTAATTTCTGAACGCCCGCAGCAAAGCGAGGACTAGGAAGAAATTAGGCTTAGTTAATTTCTGAGATTGGTCCCAGGTTTTCAAGGCAAAGCAAGCCCGTCATCGACCAAAAAGGCAATTTGCTGATAATAAGAACTCAGTTCTTTTTTGCTCAAAGCGCCTAATTTATTTTTTACATTTTCCAAATAAGACTCTATAGTTTTTGGCCTAAGACTCAGCTCCTGGGCTATTTCATTTTGGGTACAAGCAAAAGAAAGCAAACGCAAAACTTTAAGTTCTTGCAATGATAAATATTGGTCACCGTGAGGAGTGGAAATGCAGAATTTTTTCACCAAACATGAAAATGGCTCACGCATAAGCTTGTCATTTTTTTCTAAAAGCATATTTGGAGATTTACTCAGTGGCAGGTCATACCCAGTTTGATATTTTTGGGCTTCACTCACAAACTTTTTTCCTTTGGCCAGAAAATAAAAACAGAAATTTTTTATTTGATTAATATTTTGATGATAATAAAGCCGTGGTAATGGCACTTCATTATCGAGTAAAGAAAAATAAAACGACTCATCATAATCGGAGCCATTTTTTAAAATTAACAAGCCACGGTTAACAATTTTAAAACCCCTGGGGTTATGTTCTTGGGCAAAAAATTTATCAACGCTTTCTTGTTGTTCTCCTTGGCCAAGCAGCTCTTTTACATCGTTATGAAAATAGATACCGGGCTCTAAAACTATACCTGTTTTATTTACAAAAACTGGACCCAAATTGTTTTGCAGCGCAATTCTAACAGGAGCAGGATCCGTATAAAAACCAATCCATTTTTGATTCCGATAATAACGATTATAAGAAAAGTATTTAATTTCAGTATTGCTAAATAAAGAATTACAAATCTCTTTAAGTTCATCGTTAAACTTAATCGAACAATAAAGATGTTTTTCTATGTGCGAATTTTCCATAACTATTTACGATTCATAAATTAAATTATTCTTTCTTTAACAACACGTCACGATTGACTTTTATGGCTTTGGCATTTTCGTAAAATTTTACGGCGTTCTCTTCTTTCAAAATACCATTATCAAATGATGATAGATCGATATTGGCCCCGGCGATTAAAAACTTAGTTTTATAGCAAAAGTTTTTCTCCAAATGGGCTTTAATATTTTTCTTAATGAGATTGAATGCTCTTACAATTTCTTCATTATTTAAATTGTCTTCAAAAATTTGTTTTTTCCCATCCAAAGAATAGACAAAAAATCCACTCAACTCACTATTCCATTTCCATATCGTGAAGGGACCATCAAAATGTCTTTTGGATTCTTGATCAAATTTCTCTGGCCATAGACTCTCGTGAGCATAGATAGTTTCTTTGCCTGCCACGAGCCTTAACAGGTATTTTTTATGATTTTTCACAATATAAAATTCATAACCAGGCATGGGTGCACAGGTGGGATACATGGGATTTGGAAAAACCGGATAGATTTCTAGAGCATGAAAATCTGTACTTTCAAAACGAGTCCGATATTCTGCTGAGGCAAGCTCAATATAATTGTCATGATGATGAAGTTTTCTATCCAAAAAACTCTCTTCTTCACTTTTTGGAAAACTTGGGCAAAAGCTAAAGTGATAAAGCGATAGAGGGTATATAAATTTACCAAAATCTAAACCTGGTTCATGGGCTATTTTGGGATCTTGCTCCATCAAATCGATGCCATATTTCATAAAAGCTGCCAGATTAAGCATAGGTAAAGAAAGCCGTGCAACAGGATTCGCTCCGCAGCTTTTTTTATCGGGAAAATTCTTTAAAAAATTTTTGGTACTCAAATTTAAGTAAAAACAACTGGGTAGAGCGCTGTGGAGATAAAGTCCTTGACTTAAACTTTGTGGTTTTTCGCCGCAGGCAACATCAACTTCATTAAAATTAGCGGGCATTAAGTAGCTTTTAGCTTCTTCATCAAATTTATATTGGTAAATATATTGAAAGCGATGCTGCATCACTTCATCAAGCGTGGGACTACCAAGATAAATAGCTAAAAAAATGGGAAGCTTGAGTTCATGAGCTGTGGCAAAAAATGTTTGTACCTGAGATTTAGAATCATACACTTCATCAACGCCACAATATTTTTCAACTTGCTTTTGCCATATTTTATAAGTTTTATTATGGACTTCTTCATTTATATCTTTCAAAAATTTATTCGCTTCAGAATTCGAGAGCTTTTGCCCACAAAATTTCAGCACATTGTTCCTAAAAATTTTCGGCGTAACGTAAGAAGAATTGTTTGGTGGTTGAACAAGAGCAATCTTGGCTGCCAAATCTTTAGCCTCAATAGTAGGCTTTTCTCTTAGTTCATTGGCCAACACAGCACAGGCTATAGCTTTCTTTTGACAGGGAAAGTTGTTATCAGTGCCAGGAATTTCTATAAAAGCGCGGTTTTTAAAACTTTCCATGCTTTTTCCTGATGAGCATTTATAGGCAACACAAGCTAAACTAATTTTCTTTGTGCTCATAATAGAAAAAGAAAAAAGCAGACTGAACGCTAAAATTAATTTTTGTAACATTTAAACACCAGATATTTTCATTAAAAAATAATACATAAAAAAAAGGAAAGAACAATGCCGCGCATTTATTTAAAGTTTAGCTCTGCTAATTTTTAGTAACCAGGCGATGGACCATGTCCTTTTGCAGAATAACGGTAGTTTGACACCTCATCACAAGCATTAACATCTAGTTTTTGAATGCTACTACCTTTATCTCCGGGCCAAAGATGAGCCCCATAACGATCGAGAATTACTTTATTTTTAAGCACAAGCTTAATGTTTTTTGCTCTGCTATTACTAAGGCCACCACACAGTGACTTTTGTTTCAGACGTATGATTTTTGTGCTATGAGGAACTGCTATTTTTTGCTCATCAAAATCATGACCCACTACCAATAAATAGCTGTGCGCTGGCCATATAAGTGTGTTGTTTTTTGGAATCAACAGGCAGTCACGATATTTTTTACTCAATGAGTCTTCAACAATCAGATGCATATCTGAAATGATTTCATCATGAGATGAAAAATTTACATACTCTAAAAATTCGTATTGATTACTCCTTTGATCGGAGTGAGGATTTACCAATATCTCAGATAAAGTAATGTAAGATTTAGACGTGGTTTCAAAATCTTTCTCATATTCAAGCTTATGATTTTGAAGATCGCGCACAAGAATGCTGACACTGTATTCGCTCTTTGGCTTCAGCCCACTTATAAAAACTGTACTAAGATAGCCTCTCTTGCCATCTATTTTGCTAGCCACTGTATTTCTTTCTATTGAACAATTTTCATCTGAACAATCTATCGCTCTGCCATTTTTTTTAATGAAAATTTCTAAGCGATGATCGTTGTTCAAAAACCATGAAAACTCAGCCCCATTTTGCATAAGCAAAAAATTTGGCTGCGATAGTGATACAAAAGGTAAAGCACTCAGTCCTACCTTAAATTTTTTTTCTATAGTGCTTTTTCTTTTATCGACGGTATAAATTTGATCTAATAAAAAATAATAATTCCCCCCATAGCTGAGCTGATTAGCTTTTATTTGCACGTGTATTTCATTTTTTTGCACAAAAAATTTTTCAATATAAATTTCATTTCCTTCTTTCGAATAAATTTTTAGTGATTCACTGTGGGGCACATATATAGGCTGAGCAAATCTAAAACTAAAAAAAATTCGATTTTGAGCAATAATCGGCCATTCACCTTCTGGCCAATCGTGTGACACAAGTTTTGGGGGAGCACTTTTGACATAAAATTTAAATTTGATCGAACACTTCTTACTTTGGCAATAGTAGATTCCATAATGAGATGCACCCGGAAGAAATTGGGGAATCATCTCAAACTCATGATTCTTTCGTGTTGATTTTATTTTAAATTCAATGGATTCGCTGAACTCATTCAAAGTGACCTCATCTCTTCCACTGTATTTAATAACTAGAAGTGAATTTTTTAGTTTTTTGCTGGATGAATACCAATCATGAATTTTTATTTTTTGAGGTTCTTCTTCTAATAAAACATCAGGGCCAAAACTTAATTGCTTATGGCCAGATAAAAAATGATTTCTGCCACACGCTGCGAGCAACATCAAAATAGAAAGGGACAATAAATTTTTCATACCATTCATGACTAAGGGTTTTCTTTTTGAAAGCGACTAAATTCACCGCCACTCAGAGAATCGAGTCGCGCAGAGAGTTCTTGAAGACGATCATTTCCTACTCTGCTCTCCTCCGAATCAAATGAATTTTGCATTTTTCGATCGAGATGGATGTAAGCAAAATAATAATCATGGAGTTGAGTGAGCAGAATTTCACGTTTTTCAAGGCGCTTTAATGCGAGTTTTGCGATATCTAATTCCGATTCATTAAAAAGTACAGAAGGCAAATCAAATTGTGCTCGCACTCCAATCCCAAATATATTGCCAAAGCGCTCTGAATTTGCATCATACTTTTTAGTACTAACATCATGTTCATTTATATCTCCACGAAAAGTAATTCTTGGGATCCAGGCGGAAAGACGCGCTCTTTTTGCTAGGCTATGCTCATATTCTTTCTCCAGACCAGCTTGCTTTAAAACTTTTTTTTCTAGCAAAAATAAATCAATAATTTTTTTTGGATGACTATACTCAGGTTGTTGCACACGCTTTTTTTTAGGGTTTTTATCAGAGATTTTTTTGTGCACCAAAAAAACAATATGATTTTTTATTCGAGCTAGTTTTTTTTCACTCATGCCTGATATTTTAAGAAGCTCTGAAGGAGTTTCTATGCTTTTTTGTTGGCGATATTTTACGATTGAGTGAGCGAGGTGACTTCCTATACCCGGCAATAGAGCAATCTGAGATGCAGATGCTTGATTGAGATCCACTGCCTGAAAGGCTTCTAATTTAAGAACAAAAAATAAAAATGGGATGATTTTTTTCATATCATCCCAATAAAACCATCAATAATTTTCTGAATCGGTCATATGACCGATAAATCAATTATTAAACAACAAGCTTAGCGACCGTAGCCACCGCTGCTACGTCGGTCGCGGCCACCACTACGGCCACCACGGTCTCCTCGATCACCACGATCACCACGATCAAATGAAGAGCGTTGGCTCGGTGGGCGAGCATGAGAAACTACCAAAGTTCTTTCTCCAGCAGGAGTTTCAGACATAGACAATGCCTCCGCTGCTACTGCATCATCATCAAAAGTAATGAAAGCAAAACCTTTTGAACGACCTGAAAATTGATCATAGATAATTTTGATATCTACAATATTTTCTCTAAACTTTCCGAATACTTCTTCCAGGTCATTTTCCTTCCAAGAGAAGGGGAAATTTCCTACATACAGTTTATTTTGCTGTTCCATTTACAAATTCTCCGTCACGCAAATGCGATCCACAAATCTTCTCTAAAAACGTGTGCATGAAGGAAACAACCAAGGAATGCTTCAAGTCAGTTCAAGGAGAGTCATGAATACTGTTCTGAGCTCAGGTTTAAGGTATGAAAAATGTTTTTACAATGGACCTTGTCAATTTAAACCAGCGCCATGGCATGAAATCCCGAATCTACGTGAATAATTTCACCGCTGATGGCACGAGACAGATCGCTCGCTAAAAATAAAACAGCATTTGCCACATCTTCAGGGGTAATAGCGCGTCTAAGCGGCGAATTTGCTTTGGTTTTTTCTACCATCGCCATCACATCTCCGATGGATTTTGCAGCGCGAGAAGGATAAGGCCCCGCACTGACAATATTTATTCGGTGACCGAACTCACCCAACTGCCATGAGAGCATTCGTGCATCGCACTCAAGAGCGGCTTTTGCTGAAGCCATGCCGCCTCCATAAAAGGGAACCGCTCTTTCGCTTGCTATATAAGACAAGGCTACGATTGATCCATTATTTTTCTTCATAAATGGCATAATGCAGCGGGTTAATGCCACCAAAGAATAAGAACTCACACTCATGGCTTTTAAATATCCTTGGCGAGACACATCAAGATGCAAACGCTCAATTTCTGGAGAAAAAGCGACTGAATGAATTACTATGTCAATATTTTCCTGATTTTTTTCCAAGATTTTTGACAAGCCACTCAGTGAAACATCCTGATCCTTATAGCCTTTTTCTTCTTTTACCCCTGTATCTAACTCTTCCATAGAATCTAGGGCCACATCACAGGGAATGATATACTCAGCTTTAAATTCTGAACCATCATCCAAGATACGGCTTTCTCGATATTTCTCTTTGGTCAAATAACGCTCTAAAATGCTCTCCACCCGTGGATGAGTACTCAGAATCACTCGCGCGCCATAACTTTTTAATACTTTAGCAATATGCCAGCCGAAGCCAACATTATCAGCAACCCCTGTAACTAACGCTGTTTTTCCACAAAGATTCATTAATGACATACAAGAACTCTCCTTTAAAATGCTTAATTGAGCAGATAAGTAGTGCACTTAAATAATGGCGCTTCTATTTAAAACTAAGTTCGTACAAAAATAGTAAAGCCGTATCACCTGCATTCAGGCAAATATCATCGCTTTTCATGGGAATATTCACAATCATATCGCACTGCTTCATAATCAAAGGCCGTATACCTTCTCCTTCTTGTCCCACTACAATGGCAATTTTTTGTGCAAAATCACAATCCCTCAAGCTCACACTGCCACTTTGATCGGCTCCATAAATAAAAAAACCACTTTGAGCAATTTTCTTTAAGGCAGAAGCCAAATTTGCCACACGCGCTACTGGCAATCGCGCTAATGCTCCCACAGCAGATTTCTCAGCGGCATTAGTGATCTGAGCACAACGATCTGTTGCAATAATCAAGCCACTGGCACCAAATAATAGCGCAGCCCTGGCTGCCCTTCCTAAGTTGGCCGCATCTTGCCAAGAATCCAGCACCATGATCTTTGATTCACTACGCTCAATTATTTCTTCGAGCGGAGTGTAGCTGAAGGGAGCACACTCGAGCACTACACCTTGTGCATCGGAACCTACACGATAGCGATTTTCCAGCGCATTTCTGTCGATAAAATCGCATGATACATTGGCTACCCGAGCTAAAGTTAGCAGTTCATCTTCATTTTTTTTTCGCGCGAGAATGAGTTTATAGGCTCGATGAGGGCTGTACTTCAGTACAGCGCTCACCGCATGAACACCATAGATAAAATTAATTTTAGCCACTTTATTCTTGATTCCTTGCTTCATTGAGTGCTTTGTTTATTTCAGCATTAATATTCCCAGCACTCATAACAACATCAGCAGATTTAGTAATGGGTCTGCCCACCACTAAAAAGTCTGCCCCATTATTTATTGCTTGATAAGGAGTCATGATGCGTTTTTGATCATCATGCTGGGCGTCAGCAGGCCTTACTCCTGGGCACACTGCTATGCAATCATTCTTAAATAATTTCTTTAAACTCGCCGCCTCATGAGGTGATGAAACAAATGCTCTCACCCCTGCCTCATAGGACATTACAATCAGTCTCTCGACACCATCTTTGACTGAATCTGCAAAGCCCAAAATACGCCATTGTTCTTCATCCATGCTTGTCAGCACCGAAACTGCCAGCAATTGTGTCTTAGAGCCACAAGCTACATGGGCTGCTTCTTTAAGCATGGTATAGCCCCCAAGGGCATGAAGCGTGAGAAATTTAGGCTCGAGATCAATCGCCTGCTCCACAGCCTTGCTTACTTGCATGGGAATATCATGCAATTTCAAATCTAAAAAAATATCCACACCATATGACTTCAGCTCCTTAACAATAGTTGGACCATGGGCACAAAAAAGCGAAACGCCAATTTTATAGGTCGCGGCAAAATCGCGAGTTTTTTCTACCAGCGCACAACAATCAGCAAAGTTGAGATCATCGAGCGCAATTATGAGTTTTTTCGCAGCGTTATTCATAATTTTTCCCCATTGTTTCGGTGCAAGTTTTGCAAAAAACTACAAAACTCATCTCAGACCTTAAAGTGAGGTCTTGCCATCATTCAAAGGGGCTGTCATGGTGTCCATCTTTCATGGCACACGGCATGGATTGGCAAAATGAGGCTGACACGGTAGTTTTGTCTAGCTTTTGTGTATTACACCTGCTAGCAGTGAACTCATTTTGAAGTATTATGCTAAGCGCTGAAGCTGAATTATTGATGGAGATAAAAATGGTTTCTAAAACAGCACAAACCTGCAAGATTCGCGAAAATAAAACCAAAAAGATGGGGCGTAAAAGAAAAAATCAAATCGCTAATAACGGTTCTACTTTGTCTCAAGAACAACTTTTTGGCACAACTCACGCTGAAGATGCTCAAAAAAAAGAAAATAAGTAATATTTTCTGCCCGACGTGTATGACCTTTTAATTTTCTTAAAAATTAAAAGGTTTTTTATTGCCCTTTTCACAAAGAAACGAGCTAAAAACTTTTTCTAATTAGTTTCCTTACTCAAACAGAAATATGCCTCTATCATCAATACTTTTGTCTTGATGGGCACTTGTTTTCTATCTGAACTGTTGCATGCTCAATGCCAAAATTTATTGTTAGCACGTGCTGAATATCATGTAAAAGTTGATTAAAATCAGCCCCTTCTTCAGCAACAACATGCACTGATAAAGCATCCTTACCCGCAGTGATACTCCAGATATGAAGATCGTGAATTTTTAAAACCAAAGGAATTGATAAAATTTCCTCGCTCACATCGTTGATATCAATGTGGCTTGGAGCATGCTCCATTAAAACTTTTAGAGTATCAAAAATTAGATGCACAGCTGAGTAGGAAATCAGGCTTGCGATAACGATAGAGACTATCGGATCAGCCATAGTCCAGTCGAATAAATATATCAACAAACCTGATACAACGACGCCAACACTACCAAGCGTATCAGACATAACATGCAGCCATGCTCCGCGAACATTGATATTGCGTGATTTATCCTGATGAAGAATTTTTAGTGATAGCAAATTGATAAACAAACCACCTACTGCGATCAGCATCATAATATCGGTCTGAATCCCTTCGGGCTTAAAAAATCTTGTAATTGCTTCTTTGATAATAAAAAAAGAAACTATCAACAACACCAACCCATTAAACAGTGCCCCGATCACTTCTGCACGATGATAGCCAAAAGTTGCTTTGGTATTTGGCGGCCGAGCAGCAATCCAAAAAGCCCCCAAGGAAACAAGCAATGCTGCCACATCTGCCAACATGTGCCCCGCATCGGCCATCAAAGAAAGCGAATTACTAAAATAGCCTCCCACCGCTTCTGCAATCATATAACTTGCAGTGAGAATCAACACCGCAACAACTCTTTTCGTAGGACGAGATTTTAACTCTCCATGGCCGTGATGTTTCATTTATTTCCTCAAAATTTGATATGCCCAGTGACAGAGATTGGTCGATTCATCAAAATCTATGCAGCCATCGGTGATAGACACCCCATATTTTAATTCGCAACTTAGTTCTTGTTTCCCTGAAAACAAATGAGACTCAAGCATAAGTCCGACAATATGCTGATTGCCACTCGCTATTTGCTCGATACAATTTCTAAATACCTGTGGCTGTTTGCGATAGTCCTTCAACGAATTGTCGTGTGAACAATCGATTATGAGATTTTTTAAAAGCCCTGCTTTTTCTAAAGAGAGCTGCGCAGACTTCACAGATGCTGCATCATAATTGGGGTGTTCCTTTCCTCCCCTCAATATGAGATGACTGTAGGAATTTCCTCGAGTAGCCACAATGGATGTTTGCCCCGCCTCATCAATTCCTAAAAAATGATGTGGCCTTTGAGAGGATTTTATAGCATTGATTGCCACCTCAATATTGCCATCGGTATTATTCTTAAATCCAACTGGTGATGACAATCCTGAAGAAAGTTCTCGATGAGTCTGAGACTCTGTTGTTCGTGCACCTATGGCTGTCCAAGAAATTAATTCCGCCAGATACTGCGGAGTGATGGGATCAAGCGATTCAGTGGCTACTGGTACTCCTTGCTTGGTAATTTCTATCAAAAGCTTGCGCGCCTTTTCTAAGCCTTCATTCATTTTAAATGAATTATCTAGTTGAGGATCGTTGATAAAACCTTTCCATCCAACGGTTGTTCGCGGTTTTTCAAAGTAGGTACGCATCACAATAAAAAGCGTCTCACTAACTTCTCTAGCCAGTATTCTAAGCCGGGCAGCATATTCCAAAGCCGACTTTGGATCATGAATGGAGCACGGACCCATGATAATTATCTTTCGAGGATCTTTGCCCATAAGTATATTGGCAATAATTTGTCGAGACTGCGCCACAACTTCAGCAGACTCTTGCGGCAAAGGAATTTTTTGGCGGATTTCATCCGGGGTAATAAGCGGTTTGAAAGATATGACATTAATATCATCAAGTTGCATCTTTTTATTATTCATTCATCTCTCCACCAATATTTTTATACTCATCATAACAATTCCAACTCTGCTCAAAGCCTTGCCCACTTAATATTTTGGCCCTTGCACCTTATGCTTCAGGCCTAAAATATTTTTGCCACATCCCGTTATGTCAGATTGAAGCTTGGTTTGGAATCTTTTGTTTCATCTCGCAAGGCATTTTTCATGTAATATGCCATTGCCCAACGTGCGCTCGATTCATTATAACCTAAACCAAGAAGTCCATCTCTAAGAGCAAAAGCTCGTGCAAGTTCTTTTTCCTCAAGACCAACTGTATCTCCATCTATCACACGCAAAAAATTAGAAATAATTTTATATATAACTTCCCTTTGTTCAGCATAAATGCTTTCTTTCAACCTTTTTATGTGGGATGAAAAAATAAAATTATAATCTAAGTCTGAATGAGGATGCTCGATCTTGTAGGCACCAATTTGGGAAATTAATTGCCTTCTAAAATCCTCATTTGATTCATTGAGAGCCAAAAGTTCTTTTTCAATTTTGCTCATAAATGCTTCATTTGCTTCAACACTTCGCCCGGCTATTGGGTCGACTAAACGCTCTTTTTTGGTCCAAGCCGAAACATGATTAACATAGCGCTTAAATAATTCTTCATAGGATTCTTGGGCATAAATTCCTAATGCTGTCCGTGCCTCATCTTCTAGCACTCTCACATAAAACCTTTTTACCAATTGCAAAAGATGTTGAGCATCACGATAGCCACGCACAACCTCTCTTCTTAAAAATTCATAGCTTGATTTTTGCTCGATAAGCTGCTCTATCTGACTAAATATTGCTCCCACACAGAGATGATCGTAGTTTGGATTTTGTGCAGCATTGAGTATGAGTGTCCTCACTTCTCTTGGTGAAGCCCCAAAGAGCCCCTCATAGCCCGATTCATTTTTATATTCTGCAACTAAGTCTTTAATATGAGCTTTTAATTCCTTTGCTTGCTGTTGCGTTAAACGAAGTGGCACTTCGGCTTGGTCATAGAGGTCGAGCTTTTCGTCTGGCGATATATCTCTTATAATTTCTTGCAAACTACTTGGGTATTTCTGCGCTGATGGTGGCTCTAGCCTTGTAAGAACTGCCCAACGAGCAGCCATGGCAATGGCATGTGGAGCTATATGAATTCCATTCAGGGCCTTTGGAATTTGATTTTGATAGATTCCTTCTTCTTCTTTAGATTGCAAAAGATATGGCACTTTTATAAGCTCTATCCTCCCCTTAAATGAGGGCCAATCAGCATATTCTTTGAAGCCTTTCAGGTGCAGCTCATTAGAGGTTGCGATCATCAATAAATCAAAAAATAGCGAAAGATTTCCCACGCTTACCTGAGCTTGCTCACAAGCCACCAACAAATATTTCCATGCATCGATAGGACGTTTGAGAAGATCACTATATTCAAGCAAGCCTCGATTTGCTTCTACCAATGGCCCTAGGGCCTCATAGAGCGAAAGATTTCTCAGAGAACTAGGCAGGGACTGCAGGGATTGGTCATTGGTTACTTGACGTATGTATGCATCAACACTCATCTGTGGTTCAATTACCGATATACCTTTCCTGTAACGGCGAGAAAAATAAAATCTCTCAACTCTTACATGGCGCAAAACTGCAAACAAATTTCCACCGTAACATGATAAAAGCGAATCATAAATTTGACGATTTTTGTATGACAAGTTTCCATTTTTTATCAAAGCTGGAATCTTAAAATTTTCTTCTTGAATACCAAGTTGCTCAAAATATTTTTGTCGTTCTTCAAATGAAAGAAGTAATAAAGGATGATCACTTTGTTCAGAAAAAATTTGCGCATCGATAGCATCTGCAGACAAATTGGCATAGCTTTCGAAATTAACTATTTCATCATCATTAAAGCCAAGAGCTTTTGACGTATTTTCTTTTCGCGGAAATACCCAGGAAAATTGATAGATAGCCCCATCGTCGCTGTAGGAATATCGCTCAGCAGCTTGAGCGAGAGTGGTAATAATAGTGGTTTTAGAAGATCCATTCGGTCCATGAAGAAGCACCAATTTATCTACTCTTCCAGCCCTAACGAAATTTTTGATCTGCGCCACAATGGCAAGCATCACTTCTTCTTGCCCAAATACACGACCTTCATGGTCGAAGGATTCAGCATCAAATAAGCGATAACGCTTTATGTTCTTTATTGGAGAGGACACTTGGTAATCGCCAAAACTGTCGATCATATCACTGAAATATTGCGCACTATTTCTTAGGTGAATTTGAGGTCTTTTGGCTACCTCTTTAAGATAATCCTCAAAGCTTAATATTGAATAACTTTCCTTAAAATATTTCGCCCGAGCTTCAGAGATATCTGATAAAAATTCTTTAGCCTGCATACGCCCCCCATGCTTTGCATTTCAATTATAAGGGTATCTGGGTGCGCTTTGTAAGTTTAATAATCCAAAGACTATTTCATTTTCAATAGTTGCGCATTTTTTTTGAATTTATTCTCTCACTTATTTTTTCAAAGCTTAAAAAATATTCACAAGTACATGTGCGCCCCCCTAGCCAAAAGAATTCTTCTTTGTTAGTTTGCTTCTATAACGAATCTAGACCGAAGCGAGCGTGGCGGAACTGGTAGACGCACTGGATTTAGGTTCCAGCGGGGCAACCCGTGGGGGTTCGATTCCCTTCGCTCGCACCATTTCCATTTATGATTAGCGCAGTGGGTTGTTTTTACTCATTTATTTAACTGTAAGGTGGTTAAAATGAAGAATGTGATTGAAAATTTAACTATGACTTCCCCTTCAGAGCATGAGAGAGAACTTACCATAACCATCCCAAGTGCTGTTGTAAGCCATGAGTTCACTAAAGCATTAAATAAAGTCCAGCGCGTAGCTACACGACCAGGATTTAGACCGGGAAAAATGCCTCAAAGCATGGTAATGAATTTTTATGGCGCTCAGGTAAAACAAGATTTAGTAGAAAAACTTGTAGAAAAAAGCCTTTCGGATGCCTGCAAAAATCAAGAGATCACACCTGTTTCTCAGCCTAAGATTGAACCTGTAAACCCCGTGGATCAGCAACAAGCCTTTTCTTATCGAGCAATTTTTCAGATAAAGCCTAAGGTTCAGGTAGAAAAATTTGAAGCTCTTCCCATCGAGTTTAAAAAATTTGTCTTTAGCGACCAAGACATTGATGATGAATTACTTTCCTTGCAAGAAAGTATGGCAACCTTTGCTCCAGTCAAAGATAGAGATCAAATCGCTGATAACGACCTGGTTGAATGCGACAGCGAAGTTTTGATCGATGGCACTCTCGATGCCAACTATAGCCACAAAGATTACTCTGTACCTCTTTTTGCTCAAAATGTTCCTGATGATCTTAAAACTGCGTTGATTGGTAAAAAAGTTGGCGAAAAAGCCTCGGTTAAATACACTATGCCGACCGATCATCAAGATGAAACGCTCAAGGGCAAAGAATGCGAAATGCTTCTGAGCATCAAAGCGTTCAAAGAGCGGATATTGCCTGCTCTTGATGATGAGTTTGCCAAAGATTTATCTGACAAGTTTACAAGCCTCGAAGAGGTTAAAGAGTCGATTCGGACACGTTTTAGTCTTACTGCTAAACGAAGAGATGAATATTTTCGTCAAGACGCTATCTGTAAAGCTTTGATTGAACACAACCCATTAGAAGTCCCTCCGGTCATGGTCGAAAAAATGGCTATGTCGATGATCAATCGCGAACTTGAAACCATGAAAGAAGACGTTGCTCAAGATGTTGTAAAAAATCATTGGCAAGAGATGTGGAATTCAGTACAAAACAGAGCGATTTTCAGAGTGAAAGTAGAACTTATTTTGGAAGAACTCATTGAAAAAATGTCTGTGAGCGCGAGCGAAGAAGAAATTGCGGAACGTGTTAAGAGCGCAAAAGAAATCAATAAAGAAGACGCCCTTTATTCAATCCAGGTTGAAAAAATATTGCATGCTGTTGAAAAATCAGCAGCTGCCACAATTATAGAAGAGCCTTTATTTAAAAAAGGCAACTAAAACATAAAAAGGTAATTCACATGCCTCACGATTCATCGGCTAAACCCGCCAAAATGCGGGTTTTTCTTGAGACTTTCGGATGCCAGATGAACATTTTAGATTCGGAATTGGTGGAGAATCAATTTCGTTCCTCTGGTCATCGCTTTGTTGATAACGCCAAAGACGCCAATGTAGTTCTTCTTAACACATGTTCAGTGCGCGATCTCAGTGAGCAGAAAGTACTGAGCCGTCTGGGCATAGTCAAAGAACGTAAAGACAAAGGCGAAAAAGTTATTGTTGGCGTTTTAGGTTGCATGGCTGAGCGTGCTCATGATCAGCTTGCAAAAAAAAGGCCCTTTATCGATGTCATGGTTGGGCCCAGCAAAATCAACGACACCAAAGATCTGGTTGAGGCTGCATTTAACAGCGTTGAAAAGCAATCTACCCAAAAAAGTTTATCTTATTTTGTAAAGCGTAAGGGTGTGAGTGAAGCTGCCTCTATGTCCCCCTTTGACAGTCTTGAGGCTCTTGATGCAGGTCGGGCTCCCAATAAAAATTTAGGAAGCCAAGCTTATGTGCGTATTACCCGTGGCTGCAACAAATTTTGCTCTTTTTGTGTTGTTCCTCGCACGCGCGGCCCCGAACTCCATCGCCCACCAGAATCCATCATCGATGAAGTAAAGCGTCTGGTTGATAGCGGTGTCAAAGAAGTTACCTTGCTTGGACAAACCATCAACCACTATTTTTATGAAGGCACAAATAAATGGTCATTTGCCGATTTGCTTTTCCAAGTCCATGAGCAGGTTCCTAATCTAGCCCGTTTGCGTTTTCTCACCAGCTATCCGCGAGATTTCAGTGACGAAGCTTTAGACGTCATGAAAAATTGTGAGCGCATATGCCGTTATTTGCATATTCCAGCTCAATCAGGCAGTGACAAAGTTCTGCGCGATATGAATCGCGGCTATGATTTAGAAACTTACATGTCTTTGATTGAACGCGCAAAAGCACGTATGCCCGACATTAGTCTTTTGGGTGATATGATTGTTGGTTTTCCCACTGAAAACGATGAAGACTTTGAAGCATCTCTAGAGCTTTTGCGCAAAGTTCGTTTTAAAAATCTTTTTATTTTTAAATACTCTCCACGTCCAAACACTGTTGCGCACAAACGCTTTTCCGATAATATCAGCGATAAAGTAAAAAAATCTCGCCATACCCTCATGCTCAACTTGCAAAATGAAATTGCTCTTGAACATCATCAAGCGATGCTCGGCCAAACTCACTCAGTGCTGTGTGAAAGTGAAGCAAAACTCGATCCCTTCTACAACAAAGATCTCGTACAGCTTCGCAGTAAATCTGAACCTTTGCGTTTAATTGGCCGCACCAGAGGTGATCATATCGTGCACTTTTCAGGTGCGCAATCTTTGATCGGAAAGCTTGTTGACGTTAAGATCGAATCAGCTCGGTCTTTGTCTTTGGGAGGCAGCTTAGTTTCCCCTTAGAGGAAACTATGCTCTTTCAAAATCGCGCAGCTGCTGCACATCTCTTAGCCAAAAAATTAACCAAGTATGGCTATGAAAATCCGCTCATTTTGGCTATCCCCAGGGGTGGTGTACCCATGGCAAAAATTATTGCCCAAGAACTACACGGACAACTCGATATCGTGCTGGTGCATAAGTTGTGCGCCCCTCTCAGTCCCGAATACGCCATTGGTTCTGTCGATGAGAATGGCAACACTTATCTCAATGACTGCTCTATCGATAAAAATTATCCAACTCAAGAAATCAACAGACAGCTAAAAAGTCTTAAATTACGTCGACAGCTCTATTCTCTAAATAAAAACAAAGCTTGCATAAAAAATCGCACAGTAATCATCGTTGATGATGGTATTGCTACGGGCTCAACACTCAAAGCCGCCATCAAAAGTATTAGAAGCGAATCACCTAAACGCATCATTGCAGCCTGCGCGGTTGCCCCTAAAGATGCTCTTGCGCACATCAAAATACTCGCTGATCAGGTTATCTGCCTTCATAGCCCTGCATTCTTTGGTGCAGTGGGAGAATTTTTTAAAGACTTTACGCAAGTCAGCGATGATGAAGTCATTGCCGTCTTGCAAGGGTTTAGCAACTCATCTCCAAGCGCTTGACAGCTTTTTCATAGCATTTTACTATTCGCAACTTCAAAAATTATCATGACACTAAGGGAGCTCGATCATGAATAATTTTTGTGGGCTAGATTTTGGCACATCCAATTCTGCCATCGGTTTTTACCAAGATAATCAGCTTAAGTTGAGTGATTTTGACGGAAAAAAATATTTGCCCTCTTCCATATTTTTTGAATATGGTGAAAGCCAACCTTTTTTTGGTGAAGAGGCTAAAAGGCGTTATATTGCCGGTTCAGAAGGCCGCATGATCTGGTCGCCCAAAAATGCTTTAGGCACCAAGCTGATTAATGAAAAAACTCAAGTGGAAAACAAGAAGCTTTCTTACACCGATATTATCGCTCTTATAATCGGCAATCTCAAAGAAAGGTGCGAGAGGCAAAAAGGCAGCCTACTGAGCAATATCGTCGTTGGTAGACCCGTGCATTATAACGATAATGACAAAAACTTAGACAAAAGCGCCCAAGACGCTATGCATGAGCTACTCAAAAATTTGGGTTTTAAAAATATTTGCTTTGAACTTGAGCCTATTGCTGCAGCCGCACACTACGAGAATGACTTAAGCCATGAAGAAATCGCTTTGATTATAGATATGGGCGGAGGAACATCTGATTTTACTATCGCTCAACTTGGAGGCAAGCAGCTTAACAACGAGGCAAAAATATTAGCCGTTGGCGGAATACACATCGCGGGTACTAATTTCGATAAAAGCTTGAGCCTTAAAAGTATTATGCCCCAGCTCGGGCTCAATACATTTTACAAATCTTTGGAGGGAAACCGATCTTTGGTACCAAAAACTCTCTATACAGATTTGGCTACCTGGCACAAAATTGGTTTTTGCTATCAGAGAAAAAATCTGGAATGGGCAAAAAAACTAAGCTTCTGCGGAGAAGAGCCTGAAAAATTTAAAATTCTATTGCAGGTGCTTGAAGCTCGCCTTGGCCATCAACTAGCTATAGAAGTGGAGAAAGCCAAAATTCAACTTAGCAGTCAAGAGAAGGCTTTAGTTTTGATCAACGAACTTGATCCGCATCTTGAACTTGAAATTGAGAGAATTATTTTTGAACAAGCTCTACAAATTGATCTTGAAAAAATTATAGCCGCCATGAAAGAAACTATTAAATCTGCCCAAATAAATGCCGACGCTATCGATGCTATTTTTATGACTGGCGGAGCTTCTTCGGTGCCGCTGGTAAGAAACTCAATGCTGGCCTGTTTGCCTAAAGCTCGCTTGGTTGAGGGAGATAAATTTGCGAGTGTAGCCACTGGCCTTAGCATTATCGCCAAGAAAAAATTTGGCACCTAGCGATTTCACCCTCAAAACTATGAAGAGCGATTTTTTATGGAAATACGGGCTAAAAATAAACCCAGTTCAAATAATAAATACGTCGGCAATGCCAGCATCACTTGAGTAATAGGATCAGGTGGTGTCAGCAAAGCTCCCACAATAAATGCCGCAACAATAACCAATCTTCGATAACTGGCAAAGGTTTCAAGGGAAACTAAATCAAAAGAAATCAATAGATAAACAGCTATGGGCATTTGAAACACTATGCCAAAGGCAAGCAGCAAGGTCATGGCAAAACCATAGAGCATGCTTATTGAATATGCTCCACTCACTTCAAGCGGGAGGCTTTCGAGAAAAAAATTGAAGGTTGGCGGAAAGACAAGAAAATAAGCAAACAGCACCCCCAAAACAAAACATAAACTTGCACTAATGACAAATAAAATGAGCATGCGCCGTTCATGCCGATAAAGCCCAGGAGAGACAAAATTCCAAATCTGTAAAAAAATCCATGGCACAGAAAGAATAAGCCCACAAAAAAGCGCAGCTTTAAGCTCGGTAAAAAAATACTCCTGCGGAGAAAGCACCACGAACTTTGAGCCTTCAGGCATGATGTCCATCATAGGTTTTTTTAGCCAATACATGATGCTATCAACAAAAAAATAAGCAACGATCATAGCTATGAAAACACCTATCAGCGCCTTGATCAGTGAGCCCCTCAGCTCGGCTAAATGAGTCAACAAAGGCTGTTCTCGTTCATCCATGCTTTTTCTCTTCAGGTAATTCTTTTATTTTATTTTTGGCCTCTAAATAATCGTCTTTCAACTCACGATCGGCACTGAGTAGTTGAAATTTAAACTCATCTCTCAGTTGAGCAAGCTGACGATAAAAACCGGCAATTTTTCGCATAACAATAGGAAGTTGTTTGGGACCAAGAGCAATAAAGCATACCAGCGCAATGATTATTATTTCCGAAAAACCCACCCCAAGCATAAATTCCTCAAAGTTTTAGCAGTCACTTCGGGGAATTAGGGCAACAAAAAGCTTATGAAAAGGTGGGGGCACAAAAGTATGTCGGAGCAATTCCAGAAATTAATACTGACTGAACGTCCGCAGCCAAACAAGAACCAGCAAGAAATTAAGGGTTCTAGTAAGTTTCTGGGATTGCTATCAGCTAGGGTTTAGAAACTGTTTTGAAAATCAAGATGACGTTGTTAAGCCATGTTAGCAAAATATTTGCAATTGCTAAAATTAGTAGAAGCAAGCAGCTGTTCCTAGCTTTTTATTGTTCCTTTTTTGGTTTCTCTAACCAAGCCAAGGTGCTATTAATTCTCTATTCTATATTAAAAAAAACAGCACGCTCTGCTCAACTAGACAGTTAGCAGTCTTGACTGGATCCCCGCCTGCGCGGGGATGACAGAGAATAGCGGGGATGACACATGATAATGGACAAAAATGCTTTCTTTGGTTAGCGCAAAATTATTTTTAAAACAGTCTCTTAATCTTTGCTAAAAACTGCTCTGACCATAAATAATATCTTCTTCTTTAAATGGCCATGTTGTTTCATCGACGGGGTAGCGCGGAAATTGTGCACCAGCCGGGATTAGCGCATCGTTTAATTCATCGGGAAAATAGACTTTGTGAAAAGTAAGTCCATGAGCAGGCGCTGTCATGCCAGCCGCCTTACGGTCTTGTGCTGTCAAAATATTTTGAATGGCATGAGGAGCAATTCTTCCACGCCCAACCTCAACCAAAGTTCCTACGATAATACGCACCATATTGAGGCAAAAGGCATTACCTCGCACATCTACCTCTATAACGTTATGGATCTTTACGATACCAACGCGCCATAGATATCTTACAGCATGGGAAGCACCGCAGTGCACAGAGCGAAAACTAGAAAAATCGTGTTCACCTTGTAAAAATTTTGCAGCAATTTTCATCTGTTCAATATCGAGCGAGGCTTTTACCTGCCACACTCGGTCACGCATAAAAGGATCTGACACCAAGGCCTGGTCAATGCGATATATATACTGTTTTCCAATACTCTGGCGACGAGCATCAAAGGGTTTAAGCATTTCATCTACACGCCACACCGCTACATCAGCCGGCAATTTGCTTGCCAAAGCCAAAAGCAATTGTCGCTGTGTCAATCTGGTATTAAATTGAGCAGATATCGCCTGTCCATGAGCATGCACGCCAGAATCAGTTCTTCCGGCTGCCGTAATGGTAATGTCCTGCTGGGTGATACTAAAAAGCGCTTTTTTTAGCTCACCTTCGACTGTCCTAAGCTCAGGCTGAAATTGAAAACCGGCAAAGCGAGTTCCTCGGTAGGACACAAACATACGAAAATATCGATATTTTCCATGGCGAGAAATGCGCTTATCAAAGCACGCTTCACATAGGCAGCTTTTATGTTTGGTATCGATTACAGACAAAGATTTTGCGGCACACCAACACTTCAAATCGGAGTTTGATGCACCACAAAAAAATTCTGAATTACAGGAAAAACACTTGATATGCATGAATATTAGAGGTGATCTTCATCTCGATCATCTGAACTCGAATATTCACCAGTAACCGCTAAACGCGTCCGGTCAGAACCATAAACCTCTGGAGTGAGCTCTTCACACTCACCTTCTAAATCTGGCAACGATGAAACATAAGTATCAAAATCATTCTTACTAATTCGTCCGGCTTGGATATTTCGCATGCTGATTCGTTTATCAAAAGAACGGTCCGTATTATTTACTTGACTCATAAAATCCTCTTTCACTCCTTTATCGGACTGCCATCTTATTAGATTAAACGCAATTAACAAGAGCAGTTAAGCCCGTAGCAATCAAGCTTTTTTTGTTTTCAAAAAATTTCCTAAAAATTTTTTATTCCAAATAAAACAAGCAGTTACAGTGCTCAACTTAAATTTCCGAACAGTTTTGATGAGCGTATATTAAAAGTTTTTTACCTTGCTCAAAGTTCTTTACACTACTCACCTGAATCAATATCGAGAGAAATCCTCAAATTATTTAGATTATGCGTTGCGTTTAGATGAGCAACCAAGAACGTACGGAAAGAACAAAATACGCTCTAGAACAACTGCAAAGGCAAATAGAGCGTGCAATGTATTCCATTGGAAACTCCAAATAAGCTAGCCACAAGCATAAGCGAGAGCCACCTGGCTCATGATGCACCCACAACTACTCTAAGTCTGGCTGGGCCGAGCCATCACTTATTAAAGTGATTCTCGCATATGCTCTCAATGCTTTTGCTTTGCATTGGCTCGATCACTCAGTAACGATAAGATTTAACTTGCCAAAAAAATATCAAGATGGAAGCGAGACCCTCACCTATACTCACGCCTTAATCACATCTATGAGCCCTACTGACTATCAAAGCGACATACAAAAAACAGCTAAGAAAACGCTTGTGATTGTAAGAGAAAATGATGAAGCTATGAATGCATCTAAATACCAAAATGTATTGTCCAAAAACAATATTTTGAGTTTAGTATTTTACCCAACATCAATCATATGAGCATCATAAGCAACACCCAAACAGTACAAGTTATGAGCACATGGCTGGGCCCGTATCCATAGCCATTCGCGCAAAGCTTTCTAAAAAATTTCATTTTATTTTTGCTGCTCTTCTTGCGCTTTGCTTTTGTCTTCCTAGCATAGGGGCCGTGTAAAACCGAATCTTTGTAAATATAAAACCCGGGCTAATTTTGGTGAAATATATGGAAATTTTGGTTGGTACTTCAGGCTGGTCTAACCCCATTTGGAATCCGAGCGGTCTATCCTGGTATGTGGATAATTCAAAGCTTAACGCTGTTGAGCTCAACATGTCGTTTTACCAGCTGCCAAAAAAAGAACAGATTCTATCTTGGGCTCAAGAAGGAAACTCACTTGTATGGACGGTTAAAATGAACCGCTCGGTGACACATTTTTTTCGTTTCAATGAAATGGCATTTGAAAAATTTCTTGAATTTCAGGAATTGTTTAAACCTCTTGATAAGCAGATTGAATATTACCTATTTCAGCTTCCCCCCAATGCCCATCCTGCTATGCGCGATGACATCGAAAAATTTTTTCACCAGTCTCAACTAGGCCCTCGCTTTGCACTTGAATGGAGAAACCCCCATTGGTACACCAAAGAGCATATCCAGTGGGCACAATCTTTGGGTATCACCGTTGTAAGCGCCGACAGCGCTCAAGTACCGCGGGAAATAATCAACACAAGTGGTACCGTTTATTTGCGACTTCATGGACGCTCCGATTGGTTTTTACATCACTATTCCAGAAAGGAACTTTCTCGTATCACAGGCGCTGTTTTAGCCAGCGGCTGTAGGCGCGTCATTGCATTTCTCAACAATGAATCTCTGCAACTTAAAAATGCACAAATGCTCTATCAAATATTTCGTGAACAACTAAACCTCACCAAAATACCGGCCGATACAAAATAAATTCAATATCCTGGCCCTTTTAGACACTAAAACAAAGGATTCTTATCAAGGGTAAATGCTGAATGAATAAAATCATTGATGATCTAATTCCGGTTATTGGGCGTATCAGCAACGGTGCTACCATTATGGTGGGGGGCTTTGGCTTATGTGGCATTCCCGAACATCTCATCTATGCTCTTTTTGAATCAGGAGTAAAAGATCTTACCATCATCAGCAACAACTGCGGAACCACCGATCTTGGCCTTGGCATACTTCTCGCTCAACGACGAATCAAGAAAATGATTTCCAGCTATGTAGGCGAAAATAAAATTTTTGAGCAACAATTTTTATCAGGCGAGCTTGAAGTTGAACTGGTACCTCAAGGCACACTTGCTGAAAAAATTCGCGCCGGTGGTGCGGGAATTCCAGCATTTTATACTCCCACAGGCGTACACACCATGGTTTCAGATGGCGGCCTGCCCATGCTCTACGATAGCCAAAATAATGTTTTGAAAAGCTCTCAAGCAAAAGAAATACGTCGCTTTAATGATCGCGATTATGTTTTAGAAGAATCTTTAAGAGCCGATTTTGCTTTGATCAAAGCTCATGAAGCTGATACTTTTGGTAATCTCAGATTCAATAAAACTGCTCGCAATTTTAACCCCATCATGGCGCAAGCTGCTGCAGTTTCTATCGTTGAGGTTGAAAATATTGTTCCCTTAGGATCACTCGACCCAGATCAAATTCATCTATCGGGTGCCTACATTCAATGCGTCTATAAAGGCCAAAACTATAAAAAGTGGATCGAACAACGAACAGTTCGGCCGCGTCCGCAGGGGGAGTAATGCTAAGCCGCGAACAGATAGCTGCACGAGTAGCACAAGAGCTTAAAAATGGATTTGTTGTTAACTTGGGCATTGGTCTCCCCACATTGATTCCCAATCATATTCCTAAAGGGATGGAAGTATTTTTTCAAAGTGAAAATGGTTTACTTGGAGCAGGACCATTCCCCTATGAAGGAGAAGAAGACCCCGATCTCATCAATGCAGGTAAGCAAAGTATTACCACTGTACCTGGAGCCTCATTTTTCTCTTCGAGCGAATCATTTGCCATGATCAGAGGCGGTCACATTGATTTAAGTGTACTTGGTGCTATGCAGGTTTCAGCTTTGGGAGATATCGCCAACTGGATGATTCCGGGCAAAATGGTCAAGGGGATGGGAGGCGCTATGGACCTAGTTGCTGGCGCCAGAAAAGTTATTGTTGCTATGGAGCATGTCAACAAAGCCAATGAACATAAAATTGTTGAAAAGTGCACTCTCCCGCTGACAGGCACGGCCTGCACTAACATGATCGTCACCGACTTGGCAGTATTTCATGTGGATGCATTGGGTCTAATGCTGGTTGAGCACGCCCCGCAGGTAAGCATTAATGAAATTAAAACTAAAACTGGTGCTCCATTTCGTATTTCAGAACAACTCAAGATGATGGAAGTATAAGAGTTTATTCTTTGTTTCATAAAAAACATGCTGAAAAAGAAAACTTATTGCGAGTTCTAATATTCTAGCAAAAAAAATTATACTTCTAAGCTAATCTTTCATAGAGCACTCAGTTGGTATATATTTTTGAATGCATTGATTTTTAACTATTGCAAAATAATTGCGCAAGCGATAGGGACAAATTTTTTACTTATTGAGCCTGGAAAAACCTTTGGAGCAGAACTATGTTTTATTTTTTTAGATGGCTTTGTCTGACTATTCTCACACTTCTGCCCTGCGCATGCCAGGAAGTAAATGAAGAGTCGAATAAGAACAGTGACTATAAAACCAAAAAAATTATTTTAGATAGAGATGCTCTGGCTCGATCGGCAGCAACTAATTTTTGGCACCTGTTTTTAGGAGCGGCCTCAAAAACCAATATCGATAGCACAGTGGATGACATCCAAAAAACACCGAAATGCGGCACAGAGCAGCTAGACTTTCTCTCTAAGTTTTGGCGGTGCGCGATCGATCAGGAGCCTGAAAATGTGGGTAAAAGATCAGTAGTCCCTATAAAAAAAGAAATATTTCATAAGTGCGAGCAACAAGCAGGCAAAGGGAATTTTCAAAAAAATATGGTTGGATGTGAATTTATTTTCACTTAGAACCAAGATCGTATTTTTTGTCCACGATCACTTGTCATCTCTATTTTGCTCATCATTACGTGTCATCCCCGCGCAGGCATGGAGCCAAATAGACGGCTGTACTTACTCTCTTAGTGCAAATTGGTGATAGTTTTTTAATTTACATAACTCATTTTAGCTGGGCACTTAGCCATCCGTGCAGGATCCCCGCCTGCACAAGGATGACAAATGATACAGCTACTGGCCGCAAACTTTCGAGAATTTGAACATGGAGATTTTTCCCAATGATTAGCAATTGTAAATATTTTGCTAAAACGGCTTAACAATGCCAATTTTTGATTTTCCAAACAGTCATCTAAGATGATGGAGGCATAAGAGCCTGGTCCTCATTTTGTAAAAAAACATGCTGAGAAGGAAAGGCAAATTTAACTCCAAGGACTTCCATCTTCGCCAAAAAGTCAAAAAACAATTGTTCTCGAACTACAGCAAAAACTCGCCATTCAGTAGTTTTGGCAAAAGCATAAATTTCTAATTCATAACCCAAATCTGTTATGCCTATCAGTCGAATTCTATAGATATCTGAATAAAAATTTTCGTTTTCCAAGAGCAAACGCTCAAATTCCGACAATAGATCTTGTACAGATTTTAAAGGTGTCGACAGGTCAATACGCAAAATAGTATAGAGACGAATTTTTTCACGCTCCATATAATTTTCGATATGCATCTCTGAAAGCTTAAAATTAGGAATCGTTACCAGCGTTCTATCAAGTGTACGAATTCTTGTGGAGCGAATGCCTATTTCTTCTATGTAGCCTAAAATATCTCCACAGCGACAGTAGTCCCCTACCTGAAACGGCTGGTCCAACGACAATACAGCTCCACCAAAAAGATTTTCTAATATTTTTTGAGCTGCCAACGCAAAGGCCAAACCTCCGACCCCAAGACCAACCAAAAAAGCTGAAACATCAATACCTACTTGGTCCAAAAGCAAAAGAAAAGCCACGATAATGAGTGAAGTTTTTGCCACTCTGCGCCCTAAGGGTAAAACTAAGCCCACCCGTGAACGAGAATCTTGGTTTTTGCGAATCATGCGCGTAAAGGCAAAATCTATCAAGCGATAAAATAGATAGGTAAAACCTAGGAACAGGGCTAATTTGATGGCAACCGAAACAGTTTGATCACTTGGTTCGGGCTGTTTTATAAAAAGACTTAGCAACAAAAATATAACAATGACAGCGAAAACTCTGATGGGTCCCTGCAGCTTTTCAACAAAAAGTTTTCTATCACTACTTTCTGTTTGATTAGATAAGAAAGCAATCAGGATACCAAGGGGCTTTGTCAATGAACTTGCCGCCAAAAGTGAAATAAATAAAGCAAAAACATTGCTCGCCCAATACCATGCAGGCAGCCCATAAACAAGCGTTTCGAGTTGGGGAAATTGCTCGAGCAAAAAACTTGAAAGAATATATTCCATCATTCACCACTGCATATTTACATAAAAACGAACAAGGCTGGAATTTCAGCCAACATAATTTCTTGTATCATTGTGAAAATAATTTTTCCCCTTTCAACCCCTGTTATAGAAACTATTTAAAAATAGTTGCCGAATGATAATTTTTTCTCTAGCTCGCCACATTGCCTGGTAAATCGTTCCCTAAAAAACATTGTTAATCAGCCTAAAAAAAGATAAAAGTTTTTGCTAAATGTTTTCAAAACAATCACTTAGCCGGTTTTTATTTTCAATTTCTTTTCTTACAAGAAAAATAACAATTTTTGCTCAAGCAATTACGCAATTAGCCAAGGTGAAAAAATAATTAAGTCAATGAAGGCTAAATGAGGTTTTTATTGGGCAAAACTGATTTTTATTAAAAAGTTGATTTTTACTTCTGTTCACGGGGAGAGAAAATGCAAAAGAATAATGCAACTTTTATAGCATCAAAGATCGTCTTTTTGATGTTCTGTATACTCGGTTTGAGTTCTTGTAAATCTGAGAAAATACATAAGCAAACATATCGTTCTTCAATAGTTAAAAGCTGTTCTGAATTCGATAATGACCAAAAAAATTGTGAGAATTTTCAAGAACAAGGCAAACAGTGTGAATTCAATGTACTCACCAAAAAATGCTACATTCCCCAGATAACTGATAAGAGTTGTCGAGATACAGAGGAAAATGCTTGTAGAGATAGTTTTTGGTGCACCTATGATGTTGATAACGGCGACTGCAATGATGCTCAGGACGCTATAAAGGGCAAATGTCGAGTTCTTCAACGAGCCTCTGTTTGCACCGCAAATAATTGCGAATGGGATGGCCAGGACTGCACAGAAAAACGAAGTACAAAAGATATCCACATTTGGAAAAAACTAAATCTTCCTGCCTTGAGCAACATAAAAGCAATAACACAAGTAGCTTTGAGTAAAAATGGAATGCACATCTATGCATTCAACAAAAGTAATGATGCAGAACAAGGACTTTACCACTCAAGTGATGATGGTGAAACATGGCAACGTGTTGGCGATAAAGCAAGCGGCATAGTAAAAGCCTTGCCCTTTAGCAATGGCGTCATCAATAATCCTTCGGAAGCAGTACTTAACACAACTATGATTGAACCTGCGATTAAAGTGACTCAAAGCGGAGCCCTTCTCTTGAGTGGCCAAAAAATCATTCTACTAGAAGGTACTTCTGCTACATGGGGCATTGATACCACCCTTCATAACCAAAGTACCTGGTACTATAATAATCAAACTGAAAATATAAAAAATGAAAGCATTAAATTTGTAGATGTGGTCAATACTCAAACGGGCGAAACTATCGTGTTTGGACAAGAAAGCCCCAACAGCGTGTTTTTAAAAAATATAACTGAGACGTCGCTTAATGGCATGCCAAAACTTTTTAAGACGCGAAATACGGGAGGTGGTGACCTCAACCAGCTTTGGCTACGAGCAGGTAATACCTACAACGATAACTTCCTTTTATTAGCTTCGGCTCAGGGGCTATGGCAATTTCCCAAAAGCCATACAAATCCCACTGATCCAGAAAAATTTGGCATAGTGGATCAAGATGCCAGAGTGCTCTTTCCAGAAGAGGCAGGAGCAAATATTAACTGGCGTGCTCATAACATTGACTACAACTTTATCGGTAGCCTCAACAACAATGGAGTGCATCACTATTTTGCTGGACTAAACTATGTAGCTGGCTCAAAAGCTGGGGGATTCGCACATTTTAATGGTAAACAAACTTCTGGGCAGCACGCTCATCTTAATTTCGTTGATGTGTCTGTACTTGATATCAGCTTTGTAGAAGTTACACGCTTAACCACCAGTGATGGCCTTTTGGCTATTCATTCGGATGGAGTAAAAGATCCTGCCAATGACTTTTCTTTTGTAAACTTGCCCTACAACACATCAGAAATGAAGCAAGACCGCTCAGCCATGGATGAGCTAAAACCTGACGATGACACCAAAACACAAGTCTTTGGCAATAACAACAAAAGTTTTTGGTGGATACATGATAAGGGTATTTTCATACGTTCAAAAAGCCACGGAAAGCCGCGCAGTTAATTGTTTTTTCAATTATTTCTTGGTTTTTTGGGCTACAGCCTAGTTAGTCCTTAAAACCAAAATATAAAGCAAAAGAACGAACAAAAACATTCGGAAATTTATGCTAAAGCTACAATATAAAGTTTAGCTTGGGATTGAATAGCAAAGAGCAATGGGGTATCAGCGCCATATGCAAGGCCATGGAAAAATTAGCGATTATCATATTGAACAAATATTTTTGCTTTCATTACCAATCATCTTGGGCAGTATTAGAAAAAATCAGAAATGCCATTGATAAGAGACCAAAGCCATGGATGAAAAAAAATTGAGAAGCAAAAAAAGAGAAAAAATTCTCATTGGCTGGAAGGAATGGTGCGCCCTACCAGAACTCAACATCAAAGAAATCAAAGCTAAAATCGATACGGGGGCTGCCACCTCAGCCCTTCATGCAGAAATATTAAGCATCACAAGTTATCAAAATCAAAGCTTTATCCGTTTTAAAGTATATGTACATCAAAGCGATAGGCTTGATTCCAAAATTTGCAAAGCCCGCCTGATTGCCCAAAGAAATGTTATGAGTTCCAATGGGTTAAAAGAAAAACGCTATGTCATCATCAGCAAAATAACCGTGGGAAAAACAACATTTGACACGCAAATCACGCTTAGTGACCGCTCCCCTTTGCGCTTTCGCATGTTGCTTGGCAGGCTTGCACTACGCAAATATTTTTTGATTGATCCAAGCAAAGCTCACCTTCAAGGGAGACCGCTTTTTCAACCTTTTACTGGTGAAAAATGAAGATTATAATTTTGGCGCGAAACCCAAAGCTTTATTCCCACAAGCGCCTTGTTGAAGCAGGGACACGTCGAGGACACGAGATTAGGATTCTCGATACGACGCGCTGCTATATGAATATTTCTCAAAGTGAAAACGGCATTCATTATCGCGGCGGAGAAATTATCACCGGTGTCGACGCAGTCATACCGCGTATCGGGGCATCGATAACTTTTTACGGAACGGCTGTTGTACGCCACTTTGAGTCTCAAGGAATTTACTGCGTGAACTCATCAGTGGCTATTGCACGCTCACGCGATAAGCTTCGTTCTATGCAGCTTCTAGCACAAAAAACTATTCCTCTTCCTACCACAGGGTTTGCTAACTCACCCGAGGATACCGAGGATCTCATTAAAATGGTGGGCGGTGCTCCTTTGATCGTAAAACTCTTGGAAGGTACTCAAGGCAAGGGAATTGTGCTTGCTGAGACAAAAAATGCCGCCAAAAGCGTTATCAATGCCTTTAAGCACATCAGAGAAAATATTTTAGTGCAGGAATATATAAAGGAAGCTAACGGCACAGATTTAAGATGTTTTGTAGTAGGAGACAAATGCGTGGCAGCCTACCAGCGAGTTGCTATGAGCGGCGAGTTTCGCGCCAATATTCACCTTGGCGGTTCAGCCCTCCCTGTAAAGCTCAGCAGTGAAGAAAGAAAAATTGCTCTTAGAGCTGCTCATGCGATGGGGCTTAATGTTGCGGGTGTTGATTTAATTCGCTCAAGCCGTGGTCCACTGGTGCTGGAAGTAAACTCTTCACCAGGACTTGAAGGGATTGAGACCGCAACAAAAAAAGATGTAGCGGATGCAATCATCGCCTACATTGAAAAACACGCGCGCCCGCGATCGAGAGCTTCTCTCTAAGCTTTGAGCGTGATCTTGCCCCACTTTGGTGGACAGTCTCTTTCGAGTTACTGTAACTAAAGTTGGAGATAAGAAATGGTAAGAAAATTAAATAGCTATACCCAAGAATTTAGGAATGAAGTTGTTAGTCTTGCTCTAAAGTCTGGCTCAGTTGGTGAAACAGCAAAAGAACTGGGTATACCTGCATCTACAGTTCATGGCTGGGTAACAAAAACAGCTTCCATTAGCTCTGTGGGTTCTTCTAAAAACCAAAAAAGATCGTTGCAAGATGATAACTATGACTTACTTACTCAAAACAAGGAGCTTAAGAAAATGATTGAGCGGCTTGAGCAGGAGAAAGCCATATTAAAAAAGGTCGCAACGTACTTTGCCAAGGAATTGAGGTAAAGTACGCCTTTATCAAGAGAGAATCAGATAATTTTTCCATACGTCTCATGTGTGATGTATTGCAGGTAAGCCGGAGTGGATTTTATAGGTGGAGCCAAGCAATCCCATCCAATAGGGCCCGTGCTAATCAAAGACTTGATATCCACATCAAAGCATTATTTATTGAGCATAAGGCTAGATATGGTGCGCCAAGGATCTTAATGGCTTTGCTTCAAGCGGGCATTAGATGCAGCAAAAAACGGGTAGCGAGCAGAATGAAAATAATGGATATCAGGGCTAAGGCTAAAGGGAAGTTTAGAGCTACCACTGATTCTGGGCATCAACATCCTGTATTTTCCAATATACTCAACCGTGACTTTAATGCGACAACAATGGACCAAAAATGGGTAAGCGACATAACATATGTTCATACAAAGCAGGGATGGCTGTATTTGGCTGTGGTCATAGATCTTTACTCCAGATCCATCATTGGTTGGTCAATGTCTAAAAGAATCGATAAAGATCTGGTTTGTAATGCTTTGCTCATGGCACTTTTTCGAAGAAAATTCCCTAAGGGTGTTGTTGTTCACTCTGACCGCGGTTCCCAATATTGCTCGAAAAAGTATAGAAAAATATTATCTTTAAATGGCTTGATAGGCTCTATGAGCCGCAAGGGCAATTGCTGGGATAATGCCCCATGTGAAAGTTTTTTTCACACATTAAAGGTAGAGTTAATTCAGAACCGGGGCTATGAAACAAGGGCAGAGGCTAAACAGGAAATCTTTTCCTACATTGAAAGTTATTACAACAAAAAAAGAATGCATTCAGCTATTGACTATAGAACGCCATATGAAATGGAATGTGAACAAAAAACTCGAATTCAACTGTCTATGAAATCGGGGTAGGATCATTCAAGTCTCGACGTTATTTTGGGAACCTATTCTCCTAAAAGACTTTTTTTACGGCCTCTACCGCTTCCCTTCTCATCAATTTTTATTGAGCTCATAAATCGCTTGAGCCATTTTGCTACTCGTAAAATCAGTGATGATGATATTGGGATTTCGTGTTGCCCACTCATTAAGCCAGGCAGGAAATTTGGCATTCACTATTTTTGCAAGATCCTCAAGACTTTTTGGCTTGCTACTAAGAGGATTTAAACCATTTTCAATGGTCTTATTATTGGCTGTTACTTGTGACTGAACCACATAGAATTTTTCCCCATTATTATTAGCTGTTCTCTTATTCATGTGTTCGTCAAGTTTCTTTTTCAGCTGGTCAGCGTTATCTACATTGGGCCAGTAATTATCAATAACGCTTTTTCGGTGCCACAACACATCTGATTGATTGGACATCTCTTTATCTTTATAGATTAAGAAAATCTGATATCCATTTTTCCAGAAATCTCGAACCATGGAAATCGGCCCTGCGATCTTAGATTTTTGAGCAAGCTTGCCTTTAAAAGTGCTTTCTATAAATTTTATGAGTTTTTCTTGGTTGCTTTGAGCTTTGCTTTCCACGCCTAAGTAATTCATATCTCCGATTTGAATTACCAAAATTTCTTTGGGATTTTCATTGAGAAATCGTGAAATTTGAGCAGCTACATCGGAAAACTTTGGACCAAATAGACCGTGGGTAACATAAAAATCATTTTTATCATCCCAATAGCTAAGCCTTAGGTCTAAATATCTAACACCGCTCTTAAGCTGATCATATATATTTTTATCTTGCGTTTTAGACCACTTTTTTATTACAGAATTTACGATAAAACCGACACCTATATACTTAAGTTTATTTATTTTATCGCTGATATCTTGATTTTTTGCTATCTCGTTGGTGAGTTGGTAGGTACCAGAGTCATGCGTACCAGGTAAAATTAACTGGTTCAGTGGCTTATCTGCAATGGCATTTCCATAGTGCTCCATCCAATTATTGGAAGCAGAAAATAGCATCAAAGGCAAGAAAAACGCAATAATAACAATTCTAAACACAAATCACCCAAGCCAAATTAACAATCACTTATTAGCTAACATTTAACACGTAAATTAACAGGTAATATTACACGTAAAAAAATTTTATCTTTCAAGCACATATTTTTTTTTAAAAAAATTTAATTTACTGCTTAAACGATCAAGCACTAAACAATTTATGAGCAAACTTATGGAATTATATTTTGTGAATAGTTTCTAAGGATTATTTTCTTTCTAGATAGTAATTTGGGAGAATATTTTTTTGCCAAACAATGTTTAATATTTTTGTTTATTTATCAGCCTAGGCAACAAAACGGTGGTTTTTTATGAGATCGATATGTTGTAATTTTGGACTCTTTTTTTTGCTGACAAATATTTCTCTCTATGCCGGCCCTGCTGAACATTCAAAAGAGCTTATGCCTCCTCAATATGAAACTCAAGATAAGCTTGCCATCGCTCAAAGTGCACTAGAAATTTTTAACAAAGACAATTCTAAATTTTCATATTTAATAGAAAATGATGACTATATAACTTTTCTCACTCGTGCTTTGCTGAGACTTAGCATAAGTTTGCATGAACCTAAAAAAGTTATTTTGATCAAGTATCAAAACAATAAAATAAAAGCACACTTAAAAATCACAGACACAATCAGTAATTTTAAAATACTAAAAATAAATACCATAGAAAATAGCATCATCGATAAAATCGTAGAACACATAAAAAATTACGATGACACATTTAATAAAAAACTTATTACCTATCTCCTAAATCAAGTTTACGGCTGCACGGCGAATTATGATTCTAGCATTGAAGAAAATAGCACGTGCAACCTGCTCTAAGCAGCAAGAACTATGGCTTTGCATTATTTGCTTTAAAGCAGATAGGGTATGATAGATCAACTTTTTCAAGCAAAATCGTAAAAAAGTTTATTTATCACCGCTATCTGCGATTTTCATCCGAAGGTGAAATTAGTTACTGATCTGGAAACAGTAAAACCTTCTTTCTACGCTACAATTTGTGCTACCTTGGCCAATTTTAACCCAGCGACTATCACTTTGTTTAGGTGATCCTGTGGTAGCTCCCACATTCGCTGCGTTACTTGTCCAATCGTTACACTCATCCTCAGTGTTGTCATAGATACCGTTTGGAAAACTGCCTGTCCAGGTTTGATTGCTGGATCCTTCTGGTATATCAGTACCAAACTCATCAACATCGATTCTATGGTTAATCATTCCATCAAGCAAATCTGCTCTACTTGTGGCAACTATACTGATAGGTTGATCTCCAGCTACAAGACACCAAGGGCCATCATTGGTAATCCGAGCGCTGGCATTGGTCATACTGTCGGAAATAAAAGCAGTAAAAGTTCCTGAAAGACCGGCATTGCTTGCCAGGCTATTACAAAGGGCATCTGCACCTGCAAGACCTCCGAAGCTTCCTCCCCTTCTTTGAGCACTACTGGTAAAAACAATAAAGCATGTGCAATCTGGGTCTTCTAGATCAATAAGCCCGTCACAATCATCATCGATACTATTATCGCAAATCTCTGTTTGTGAAGGCGGCTGTCCTTGACATGTTCCCATGACACACATATCCATAATGGTACAGGAATTATTATCATCACAACTACCCATATCGAGATTAACACCACTACATAGGCCATTGACATCACACGCGTCGGGATCGGTGCAAGGATTTTGGTCATCACAAGAAGCACCCACATCAATGCTGCCACTATCACAAATACCATCTATACATTGATCAATCGTGCATGGATCTTGGTCAGTACACACTCCATCATAAGGAGGACCTGCCACACAAGTGCCGTTCCCATCACATTGGTCCGGGGCCGTGCAAGGATTGCCATCGTCACAACCGGTACCTTGGGCAAAATCAGGACCTGGCTGACATACCCCTTCTTCACAACGACCAGGCCCACTGCACACATCTCCAGCAGCACACACCTGATTTGCGCAATTTGGATCAAGACAATCTATCAATCCATTTTCATCATTATCGATACCATCAGAACAATTTATTTCTACGATACGACAATCTTGTGAGCACCGTGCCCCGTCAGGAATATTTTGAGGATCTGGGTTAAAGCCGCCCTGATCGCAGGTCTCATAAACTCGATTTACTGCAACACTATCAATCGAATCCGGCGCTTTTTGCGGTGGATCTTGGTTGCTCACTAGTACAACTTCGCCAATATTGCGATTAACAACCGCTAGGTAATTCTCTGGCGCAGAAAACATACCCGAACTTTTATTGTTAAATGTAACGTAAGTATAGTTATTAAAAAAATCAGTATCCATGCCATTTATTCTTGGATTTGCCAATGAATCAAATAAAAATGTCAAATCAGCAACTTTAGTAGCATTTCCATCACTTTGATCTAATATCGAAAGATCTTTGTAGCCCGCATGATACAAATCATCTTCTAAAAATTTTGCAAATGCGATGCCATTTCCAATGTCATCAACGTGGCTGAGACCCACTGTTGTGTACAAACCTGTGACTAAGTCTACCGTGCCCACTTCATCCATATTGATGTTATCGGAGCTTTTATAATAGGCCCATAGTTTTCCTTGTGAATCAAAGCTGATATCATTCACAGCCCCTCCCATCATTCCTGCTGATAGTCCCATAGGGCCAATAATCGTCGCTATCCCTGTTTGACAATCCACAGTAAAAAGCTGCCACGCATTATTTATTGTCCCTGCTCCATAAAGAATGCCATCGGGAGAAAAATCTAAAGAGGTTACCCGCCGAAGTTCCTGACCGACTACGATAATAGGTGCTATGAGCGTACCCGTACCATTCACTTCATCTAGATGATACAGCTCACTGATTTGATTGGGTCCTGGAGAGGTTGAGCCATAAAGTAAGTAGGGACAAGAAGCAAGCTCTTGCAAAGATACTTCTTGAATGCCATTGCCACAGATTCCTTGAGGAGTCGTAGGAAAAACGAAGCTATCTCCTTTGGGCCCCCTACTTCCCTTCTTACCGGGGAAACCCGATCTTCCTGGCGGACCTGGCAAACCAGGAGGCCCTGGGAGTCCTGGCGGGCCAGCTATTATAACGACATCTGAACTGGGAGCCTCATCGCCATTTTTACTTATTTTCAAGCTACAGTTGGAATTGCTATCGTAGCCCTGATCAAGGCCAAAATTTTCTGCGCACAAGTCTTGTTGTTTTTCATTTATTTCGGAGTGTGATAGCTCAGTTTTCTTCATCTTATCGCAGGAAAAAAATAGCAACATGCACATAATCCCTCCCGCAAAAAAACTATATTTCATGACACTAATTCCCCCCAATTAAAATCTCACTACAACATCATATAACACCCCGTATCAGCATATAAATTATTAATTAAAAACCAATTAATAACTTTAGAACTACCTAAAAATATAAAACAAAAAAATTAAAACTCCACCGCAAGTAGATGCAGTGTCAATAAAGATGCTACAACAGAGTCATCATAGGCACCTTAAACTTCCAGGAACAATAATGGCTAAGCATCTTCTAATTTTATTACTTTTTTTTGTTGCTTGTGCCGAAGAGTTTTCCCCCGTTAAAACAGCAAAGAGAAGTAACCAAAAAAATGTAAATGAGCAAAAAATCAAAAAAATATGCGATGACGATGATGCAAAAATTTTTAAAGGTAGCCGTCTCTTTTCTGACAACTGGAGTAGCTGCTCAAGACGCTCAAAGGGTAATGCCTTACACACTGCTCGTTGCCTGCAGCAAAAATATCTCAACCAAAAAAATGAATCCTTGTTAAGTAATTCTTGCGCAGACTGTTTTGGTAAATTCGCTCAGTGTGGTTATGACAATTGCTATTGGACATGTGCTCCGAGTTTTGGCACTTCGGAAAACTGTGAGAAGTGTGGCTGGAAGCATTGTGGAAATGGTCTGGAGACATGCTTGGGATTTTCCAGATCTAATCTTTCGCGCTACTTCTACTAATGTGGAACGCACAAAAGTTACCTAAAAAAATAGGTCTAGTTTTTTACCAGGATAAACATGCAAGGTCTTGGATCCACTCGTCAAGTGCTCTATAACCACAGCTTCCTTCATGCCTGCTAAGATATTCTTGCACCTGAGAAAGCTCTTTACTGATTCGCGCTTTAGTTTCAAAAATAGCATCCGAAGATAAAACAAGCTCAGTTAAAAACGAAACATCGTCATCGCTTAAAGAATCCTTCAAATATTTTTTTTGAAATTGCTGCTTAATATTTTTATCTTTATTAACAGCAATCAAAACTGGCATAGAAGCTTCTTTGTTGCGAATATCGTTGGCTACTTCTTTTAAATTTCCATCACCGCTAAAATCTTTTAGGTCATCAACCATTTGAAAAATATTGCCAATGCGAAATCCTAAATTCCACAGTTGTTGAGCTTCAAGCTCGCGCTTACTATTGATCGCTGCAGCCCATCCGCACCAAGAAAATAAAATCCCTGTTTTACCCTTTGCCACGCGATACCACGAATCCTCGCTCACATCTATTTTCCCACGCGACTCAATCTCTAACATTGCAGAAATCGTCATTTCCCTAACCACAAGAATTGCTTGTTCTATAAATTCCCTCTTCATTCCCCTTAAAAGATCAAAAGCTTGGGTGAGAAGAAAATTTCCTGCCAGCACAGCCTGAGCATTTCCAAAAAGAGCATTCGCTGAAGTTTGCCCTCTCCGTTTATGAGCATCATCGACAACGTCATCATGCAACAAACTTGCAGCATGAATAAATTCTGCAGCCACGCCGATAGGCACGATGACATCATCAATGTCATTATTAAAAAGCCAGTGATAATAAAGACAGACCAAAGGACGAGCTCGTTTTGCATTAGGCGTAAGACACAAATGCCTCGCAATAGCTTTAGCCATGGATTGACCAGAAAACGGATTAGAAGTTGCTTCAGATTTTATCCGAGCATAAATCAGCTCGTTGGTTCTATCTAAAAAATCAACCACTCGTTGTGCCACCGATAGCTCCATTGTCTACCCAAAAACTCATGCCTAACAGCTAACAATTTTTGTGGAATTTAAAAACTGCTCTATGAAAATTTTCTTATGAAACTGTTAAAAGAATTTTATCGTCCACCTGCTAAACGCGCTATCAAGCTTGTTTGCAAAGAAATTTTTTCCGCTTTTTTATCTTTTACTTCGATCTTTTCATAGATTCCATCTTGTTCCAAAAACCATGACGTTTGGTTATCTTCGAGAGCCATGGAAAAAGCTTCTTTAATTATTCTTTTTTTAAGCCGATCATTCTCTACAGCAAATGCAACTTCAACACGCTGACTTAAATTTCTCACCATTAAATCTGCGCTGGACAAATAAACTATCTCTTCACCGTCATTGTAAAAATAATAAGAGCGCACATGTTCAAGAAAGCGCCCTATGATTGAAATCACACGAATATTCTCGGACAGTTCCAAAACTCCTGGTCGCAATGAACAAATTCCTCTCACGATTAGATCAATATTCACTCCATGACACGATGCCTTGTAAAGCATCTGAATCATTTCAGGATCAGTCAAAGAATTTATTTTTGCCATTATGTGGGCTTTTTTACCCGCCTTTTTATTGGCTATTTCATTTTCAATATGATCAATAAATTTCTTACGCATAGTAAAAGGTGCATGGAGTAATTTTTTAAGCTTGCTTGGTTTGGTGAGCCCGGTTATTTGTAAAAATATTTGATGTACATCATCACATATTTCTTCGTCAGCTGTAAAAAAACTAAAATCAGTATACATACGTGCTGTTTTCTCGTGATAATTTCCCGTGCCCAAATGCACATAGCGTTTGATGGAATCGTTTTCTCTCCGCACCACCATCAACATTTTGGCGTGTGTTTTATACCCAACCACTCCATATGAAACGTGCACACCCGCCTCTTGCAGACGGTTAGCTAAATTAATATTGGCTTCTTCATCAAACTTTGCTCGCAGCTCAACTACAACAGTGACCTCTTTTCCACGCTTGGCAGCCTCTTCTAAATAATCTACCAGCACCGATTCATTTCCTGTGCGATATAGGGTTTGCTTAATCACAAGTACCGAAGGATCAAATGCAGCCTGACGTAAGAAATCCTGCACGGGAGCAAAAGATTCATAGGGGTGGTGCAAAAGACAGTCTTGTTTTTTGATGGCCTCAAAAATTTTAGGACTCTGCGCCAACAATTTTGGTCTCGACGGAATAAGTGGTTCAAATTTGAGACTAGGTAAATCAACAATGTCATAAATCGTCATCAAGCGACTTAAGTTAAGAGGCCCATCAACAAAATAAAGCTCATCAGAAGTGAGCTTAAATTGTTTTAACAAAAGCTCTTTGAGCGAATCGCTGCAATCAGACTCTACTTCAAGGCGAACTGCCTCTCCAAATTTTCTTGAAGGCAACTCCCACGCAAGACTTTTCATTAGGTCATCAATTTCTTCTTCATCAACAAACAAATTAGAATTGCGAGTTACTCTAAATTGATAGACCCCTTTAACAGAAATATTGGAGAAAAGTTCCACCATAAAAGTACGAATGAGATCTGCTAAAAGCACGAAATGATAAATTCCTAAATTCTCGCCATTAGGTACCAAAATAACCCGGGGCAAAATTCGTGGAGCAGGAACAATTGCCACTTTTACGTCTCTGCCAAATGCACCTTTACCATCGAGTTCGACAATAAAATTTAAACTTTTATTGGTTACTCTTGGAAAAGGATGAGCAGGATCTAAACCCAAAGGACTTAAGACTGGAAGAATTTTATCTTCAAAATATTTTTTTAACCACGACTTTAAATCCTTCGACCACAAATTTGGAGGAAGAATTTTTACATTCGATGCGAATAATTCCGGCAATAATATTGAATTTAAAATTTGATATTGTTCGGCAACTAATTTTTTTGTCGCATTTCCGATCAGGCGCAACACTTCTTGCGGACTGCGATTGTCTGGTTCATTGGTCAATACTCCAGCAGTTCGTTGTTTCCTCAATAAAGAAACACGCGTTTCAAAAAATTCATCTAGGTTGGTAGATGAGATGCCCAAGAATTTTAAACGCTCAAGTAAAGGCCACTTTGAATCTTTTGCTTGAGCAAGAACTCTTTCATTGAAGGCCAGAAAACTAAGTTCGCGATTAAAAAATAATTCTGTGAAACTCAAGTCGGTTTTTGTACGAACCTTATCTCCTACAGTATCGGAAAGGCTGCCCCCATTTTGCACATCTTCAGTATTTTTACTTGCCAACAGTTTCATATTTTCATAATAAATCGGCAAATTAACGCGTTGATAATCAAGCAATTCTTTTTTGTTTTTGTTTATAATTTTGAAGAGTTCCCCCATAAAAATCACACTTCTTTCTTGCTCCATATAAAAACACTAAATAGCTCTTACCGGCTGAGTATCTACAACTACACATTCCTACTCTGCAGAAATAAGTTTATAAAGATGAGGAGTAACAGCGTAAGACTGATCAAATTGCTGTTGCGAAAAGTCCGGGTCTAGCTTTACTCTCTTTATCTCCAATTCTTTTAGCTCGCTGTATTCTTTGGTGTCAGATCCTACAGAGAATTGAATACGTCCCTCTACATAATTTCCTTCTTGCGAAAAACGCCCATTAAAGGCACATAACTGAGCTTCATTTATTTTAAGAGGAATACTCATGCCATGCCCCTCAACACGAGCTGAGGCATCAAAAATTTTGATATTCTTAAATTCGACTACTGGAGTTGAAATAGAATAAGAAATGTTTGCTTCCGATGCTGTACGAGCATCAACTCCCATGATGGGCTGAGCACTTACATAATAGAAACCATCTTCTATCACAAGGTGATATTCAGCTTTATTCTTATTTGGACGTTGTGACTCAATGGTAAAATTTTTCAGATGCGCTTTTACATCTATCGAAGTTGAACGAGGTGAAACTGGGCGCACAAATATTTCTTGGCTTTTATTCATTTTTGCGCGCAATGCATCGACAAAACGATTATTTAAAGGATTGATACGATCAAGCCATCCCTGCCTTTCGTTCAAAGGAACCCCAATTCTTGTCATAGTCCCTTCTAGCTTATCGACAAAACCCTTGATTTGATAACGTACATTAAGTCCATCAGTATAGGCTTCTATTTTTTCTCCTACATTTATTTCTGATTGATGCGATGCTTTCATGATCAAGCGCTTTTCGTTATCTTCTAATTGCCGAGTTCTCACAGCATTAAAAGAAGCTAAACTTCCAGGTATTGACGATGATGTAGCAACTTTAAGCAACGCACCAGCATTCATAACCAAAAGTCGTGCCACATTTTCAGCCATGCCATCTTCAAGTGCACATTCTTTATCATTCTCGACCAAGGCTATAGAGTCATCGCACGAAAAAATACTATCGAGGAAAGTACTTCGGACATAGTTTTCGTCAACTAAGGCAAAATTTTGGCTAGAAGTTTTAAGAGGAATTTCCATATCATTCACGTTGAGCATACCACTTTGTTGATTTTCTTGATCGCCTATCTTTCCGTTGATCAAATCGTATGCGCCATGGACATGAAAATGCATGTCATTTGTGCCCTTTTTGATTGATGATGTCATCTTATCAAGATTAACACGAGCTTTACTGATCGATGTAGGTATTGCACACATACTCTTGGTAGCTGCATCCTCTCTGAGATCTTTAGCAAGCATTGGTTCAAGTATTGCATCCGCGATACCTGAAAAGATGCTAAACTCGATGGGCTCGTAATTTTTCTCTTTAGCTTTCTTTGAGTCACTCTCTTTGCTTTTGCTGCCATCGGCCGTTGAATCTTTCTTAGATTTTTTATCCTCACCTTTTATAATCTTTGAGCAATGATGTGCATGATTGATGCTTCCGTATTTTTTATCACACACCTCTTTGATACTGAGATTGTTAAAATTAACCTTAAGCTCTATATGTGCTGAATTTTTGCTATCAGGCATCACCGCCTGTGGAAAATTATTTTTTAGAGTTTGTAAGGGCTGATTTTCAGTTATCAATTGTTCATAAAAAGGTATTTCTTCTTTTAGATTTTCTAGATGTTTCATGACGATACCAGTTATTTTTTTCTTGGCACTTTCGATCGTCACTTCACCATTAAGCTCATAGGCATATCCAAAACAATTAGGCTTGGTTGTAAAAGCAGCAAATGTCAAAGGACATGTCTTACTTAAACTTGCACTCAGCGATCCCTTTTCGCCAGGATTTCCTTCCAGTACTAAATTATGTGCTGCATCCTGACCTAAAAACCCACATTCACTGTTATCTTCAAGCGCTCCAGCAATAATCCCCAAGGTTCTAGCACTCAAAGCTCCTATGGGTGGCGCCAATAATCGTTCTAAAGGAACTTGTTCAAATGAAACCCCCTCTTTAAAATGCTCTTGGCAATCGTAGGTGGACATAAACTTTGCGCTTTCATAGTTAGGATCGAGACCTTTGCCATCGGAAGGTACATGGTGATTATTGCCAAAAATAGTAATGTAGCCATCAAGATAATTTTCGTGACCATTTTCTCCTTCACCCATCTGCATGACTAAATCGGAATTATCGATATCAACTTCCATCTCAACATCGTTGGTTTTTAATATTCCCTTCATATTTTTAAGACGAAGGCCTTCAAAACGATTGTTTGATGTAGCTTTAAGCGGCACCCCTTTAGCGTTTGCCTGCGCAAGACGAGGATAGGCCGTAAAGGAAAAATCTCCCGACTTAATATCAAGAGCCTCTTGGCTTCCTGCAGAATGGATTGCTAAATCGTGTGCTTTTCCTGAAACTTCGATCGCAACTTTTCCAAGATCTGGCAGCATGGGATCTTTGGGATTGTTGGTAATGCGACCTTGAATAGTTTTTTTGGCAGAAACCACAACCTTACCTCGCCACATCCATTTATCGCCATTGCAATCGCTATAGACTGATTCTTCTTTAGGGTAATTGATCTCAACGTTATCAAGCGTCCAGACAGCTAAGCCTTTACCGTATTCCTTTGCATCTTGAGACCTTAGAATTTCAAATTTTGCCTCAGCAGTATCAAATTTTTTATTTACTTCACTTAAAATCATCGACATATGTTGAGCCGATAATCTGCTTACTCCATCAGCGACTGCCCCTTGCATAAATTCTTTTGCAATCCAATTTTTAAGACCACAACTGTTAAACAAAAACATGCTCAGCAGGCTCAGTAAGCAAAATCGAAGTTTCATTTCAGACCTTTAAAGGAAGCTTTTGTAACACGGCTGCAAACAAGCATCGAAATTAATTTATTTCGCATTCTCCATAAACCAAGAGAGGCTATAACTTTTTGTCATAATAGACAGAGCATTTTTCATCCTCGAATAATTATTATTCAAGGGTTAATAAAGATGGTTCAGAAAAAATTGGCAGCTCAGATACTATCGCAAACAACGCTATGACTTGTTGCGTATTTTTTCTTTTTGAGCAGATTTAAAATAATCGATCTGCCATTTTTTGACCGCCTTGTTATGGCAGGATAAATTCTCGCAAAAAACATGAGTCCCATCATTTTTTGAAACAAAATAAAGATAGTTAGTTGTGGCAGGCCACAGCACAGCCTTAATAGCCTCTATACCAGGTGATGCGATTGGTCCTGGCGGCAGTCCAACTATTTTATAGGTATTGTAAGAATGAAACCCCAATAAATCAGATTTATGAATTTTGCCGTTGTAATTTTTTAAACCATAGATGACCGTCGGATCAGCTTGAAGACGCATTCCTTTATGCAATCGGTTAAGATAGACGCTTGCAATAATTGGCTTTTCACTTTTTTCTCCTGCCTCTTTTTCTACTATGGCAGCAAGTGTCAACACCTGATGCAAACTCATGCCAACTTCTTTCATACGATCTTTAATTGATTCATCTATCTTATCGACCATACGACGGTACATGATCGATATAATGGCCTTTGGCGAATCTTTTTTAGTGAAAAAATATGTATCGGGAAATAAATAACCCTCAATACCTCCGACATCATTCTTTAATTCCTTTCTTTGCTCACTGTTGGGAGCACCGATCAGATTAAGTACATCGGAACTTGTCATTGCTTCAATAAATTCCTTTTGATTAACAATCCCGGCTATTTCTAAACTTTCTACCAAATCAACCAGGCTTTCCCCTTCCCTAAAAACAAGCGGAAAAGCCTTATTTCGCCCATACTTTAAACTCTCGGCTAACTGCGATAAGCTATAAACTCCATCAAACTGATAATAACCAGCTTGAATTTTATCGGCATCATTGCGAGCCAATCGCATATACCAATAGAATTTTTTTTCACTCGGAATTACATTTTCAGAAGCGAGCAATCGAACAACACTTCTCAAAGAAGAACCGTAAGGGATCTCAACAATTACGTTATGGAGCTCAACCTTATGTTTAGCAAACGAAACAAGATAACTTTTTACGATAAGAGCTATAAGCCCAGAGCTGAGAGCCACCAATAAAAAAGCAATAAAAAAAATTCTCAAAAAATGCTTATGCATAAAAAATCCGCTATTTTTTTGAGCTTAGAAAATCTTCTACTAAAACAGCTGCCGATGCTGAATCTAGTTTCAATTGTCTATCCTTTTTTTTCAAACCACTGTGCGCCAAAATCTGTGCTGCTTTCTTAGAAGAGTAGCTTTCATCCCATAATTTCACTCTAGCCGAAATTTGATGCTCTTCAATATATTTCTCTAAAGCCTCTTTAAGTCCCATAACCCGAGAAATAACAGCTTTGCTATAGTCAGTCCTTCCCTCCGGTTGGCCAATAAGAACAAGCTCTACTTTTTCTGAAGAAACAAGATTCATAATTTTCTCAACAGCTAAAGCTCGGCTATGTGCTACAAGATTCGGAAGCATGCGTACGCTCAATCCAAGCTCATCACTTATCGCCATTCCTGTTCTTTTTATTCCTACATCAATACCCAAAACTTTCATAAAATTTTCCGTCTAAAATCTTTCAACATCAATGCCATTAAATTAACAGTCGAATGTTTCGACATATAAAGCACACGATGATCGATCATTGAAAATATATTTCGTAGCTCTTCAATAAGCTTTTGCTGATACATACACTCTTTTTCATAAAGATTCACTATACTCCGTAAACCATCAACTACACGTTTTTTTGACAATGCTGCTGCATTTTTTTGTTCGGATTTAAGCTCCTCTTTTGGATAAAAAAGAACCTGATTAATAATAATTTGCTCAATCGTTATCCCTCTATTTTTGAGTAAAATCATAAGCTTATGAGAATCAGCCACACTTGTAACAGTGGGACGGCTCACCAACACAAAATGAGTTTTTTGCGATACCAGCAAACGATCAAAGGAACGTGCCCTTTCAAGCATAGGAGCATAGATGGAATCAATGCTGAGAGCAAAATCAATCACTTCGGATAAAAAATGAGTTCCTATTATTTTTTCAAAGGTTTTTTCAAGAATTTCACCAGAAAAAAAGGCAAACTTGCGAGTGATAGCGGAAAAAGCACCTTTGCCTTGCCCCATGAGAAACTTAAATACACGGTGCTCTAACACCCGAATTAATTTCTTTGGAACATCAAAAAAAGAAACACTGTTTGAGGCTGGTGGCGTGTCTAAAATAATCACATCATAATCACCATCACGCACCAAGCGGTGTATAGTATGGGCACAAATAATTTCCGATGAACCAGGCAAGCCATCGATCATGTACTGATAAAAAGGGTTTTTACTTATCTCATGAATGGTTTTTGATGTTTTAGTAGAACTTGATAAAAAATCAGCCCATTCCTGTTTAAGATTTGGCATAAAGGCATAAAGCTCGCCTGTAGAATCACTGGGAAAAATTTTTTTTACATCTACTTTTTCAGGAGAAGATGAATTTTTCTTTAGTCCTAACGCATCCAATAAACGCTTTGCAGGATCAATGGTAACAATCAGGGTTTTTTGAGCTTTGAGTGCACAATCCAGACCTAACATCGCAGAGACAGTAGTTTTACCTACACCACCTGTTCCTACACAAATTATAATTTCTGTTTCTTTACGCTTCATGAGCCAAAATATTCCGTCAAGCTTTTAACCACATCATCCATAATTTCTCTTTCATCAAAAACACCATAGTGCTCACTCAAAATGAGCTGAGGCATTGCAAGACCAAGCTCATTAAGCCGCGCTCGTTGCCGCTCTTCGTATTCCACCTGAGAAAGAAAAAATTGCACAATCATTGCGTTTGCCTTCATTTGATCATCCAAATGAGTTTCTAAGAATTTGAGATCATCTGCAGCCATGGCTGTGCAGCGATTGATAAAAAGCAGCCCCAAAGAGATATCGTGCATCCTTTTAATATCTGAGTAGATCTCAAAACTCTCATTGATTGCAAGCTCCTGAGGCAAGGTGACTAAATGGAGCACGGCATTATCAGGATTTTTGAAAAATTTTTCTATAAGCCCAGCTTCTTTGGCCAAAGGACCTATTTTCACCACTTCTCTTACAACCCGTGCGACAGATAAAAAACGAGCAATAAAACCTGAGCTTGGCAGATCAACAATTATTTTATCAAAATGCTCAGTTTGGCTTCCTTTTTCACTATCGGCATGAAACCAAATTTTCCCCAAACGAGTCAAATCGGAAAGTCCAGGCATGGCTGTACACAATAGTTTAAAAAAATTCTTGGAAAAAATTTTATCGACCAAAGCCTGGGCTGGAATTTTTAAACGAAAATATTGATAGAGAGATTGATTGGGACAAATCTTTGTAACACTTAGGTTTTGCTCAATTTTTTCAACTTTTGCACTTTCTTTATACTCTTCACTATCCTCTTCCGATAACTCTACCAAAAGAGTTTTATAATTATTTCGAGCAAAATAAGTTGCGAGCGCCTTTGAGCATATGCTCTTGCCAACTCCTCCCTTTCCCGAAATAAAATGCACTATTGGTAACGCTTGTTTTTTATTCACAAATTAACCGGGTCAAGTTGGGTGCCTACAGGGAATATAGCAGCAAATTTACTTAGGCTAGACAGTAGTGATTTAAATAATTGTGCAATCTTGACTCATCTACAAATCTGCCTATGGTAAGCCCGTGAAATTCATCGCGGTGAAATTTAAAACCACCGCTTTGCGAAGTCTTATTAAAGCTAAGGGAGCAAAAAATATGGCAAATAAAGTTATTGGAATTGATCTTGGTACCACCAATTCAGTGGTCGCCATCATGGAAGGCGGAGAGCCAAAAGTAATCGCAAACGAAGAGGGTGCAAGAACAACACCTTCAGTGGTGGGCTTTGCCAAAGATGGTGAAGTACTTGTTGGTCAAATCGCAAGCCGACAAAGAATTACCAATCCAGAAAATACCATTTATTCAGCAAAACGCTTTATTGGTCAGCGCTACGATGAATGCAAAGATGAGCTCACTCGCTACCCATTTTCATGCACCCGCATGAATAACGGAGATGTAGGATTCAATGTATCTTCCAAAACTCTTTCCCCTCAAGAAATCAGCGCTAAGGTCTTACAAAAACTTAAGTTAGCTGCAGAAAATTATCTTGGCCACGAAGTTAAGGAAGCAGTTATCACCGTACCAGCCTATTTTAACGATTCACAAAGACAAGCGACTCGCGATGCAGGTAAAATTGCCGGCTTGGAAGTTAAACGTATCGTCAATGAACCAACAGCTGCAGCCTTAGCCTATGGTCTTGATAAAAAAGCTGATGAAAAAATTGCCGTCTTTGATTTAGGTGGTGGTACTTTTGATATTTCTATCCTTGAAGTTGGAGAAAATGTAGTTGAAGTAATTTCTACCAATGGTGATACCCACCTTGGCGGTGACGATTTTGATGATGTTTTGATCAAGTACTTGATGGATGAGTTCAAAAAAGATACAGGAATCGATGTTTCAAACGATAAGATGGTCAAGCAACGTTTGAAAGAAGCTGCGGAAAAAGCAAAAATTGAACTTTCAAGCGTAAAAGAAACTGAAATCAGCCTGCCATTCCTAACCGCTGATGCCAACGGTCCAAAACACTTGCAACTTAAACTGAGCCGTTCCAAATTTGAACAAATGGTTGAACCATTAGTTAAACGTGCTTTGACTCCTTGTGAAAAAGCTTTGGCCGATGCCAAATTAAAAGTTTCCGATATTCAAGAAGTTATTTTGGTAGGTGGTTCAAGCCGTATTCCGATGGTGCAAGAATATGTCAAAAAATTCTTTAACCGTGAACCAAACCGCTCAGTAAACCCTGATGAAGTTGTGGCTTTGGGAGCAGCAGTTCAAGCTGGTGTTTTATCTGGCGAAGTAAAAGATATGCTTTTGCTTGACGTAACACCTTTAAGCCTTGGTATTGAAACACTTGGCGGAGTAAACACTGTACTTATTCCGAGAAACACCACCATTCCTACCAAAAAGACTGAAACTTTTTCGACCGCTGCTGACAATCAAACTTCTGTTGAGGTACATGTTTTGCAAGGTGAACGAGAAATGGCTTCCGGTAATCGTACTTTGGGACGTTTTCATCTTGAAGGAATTCCTTCTGCACCACGCGGTATGCCACAGATCGAAGTAACATTTGATATTGATGCCAACGGTATTGTTAATGTTTCAGCCAAAGATCGCGCAACCAATAAGGAGCAACGCATCACTATTACTGCAAGCTCTGGTCTCTCCGAAGATGAAATCAAGCGTATGGTTGATGAGGCAAAAGATCATGCAGAAGAAGATCATAAGCGTCGTGAACTTGTAGAAGAGCGCAACAAGCTCGACTCTTTAATTTACAGCAGTGAAAAAATTATTACTGAAAATAAAGAGAAGCTTCCTGCTGACTTAGTAAGTGAAGCAGAAACTGCTATCAAAGAAGCCAAGACTAAGCTTGACGCAAGCGATGCTCATGAACTTAAAACCGCTTCTGAAGCACTTTCAAAAGTAAGCCATAAACTGGCAGAAGAAATGTATAAAAACGCAACACCACCTGCTGATGCCCAAGCCACCCAAGATGCTGCATCCAACGGCGAAGGGACACAAGACGCAAAAGCTCAAGATAACAGCAAAGTTGTTGATGCTGACTTTGAAGAAGCTAAGTAAAGGATTATAAGCTAAAAGCTTATAAAAACCCTCAGGGCAACCTGGGGGATTTTTTTAATGTTTTACCCCAATTTTTCCAGCCAAGCACTTGGCTCTAGATCTCTTAGCTTGAAACTACCGCGTAAAATGTATACATAGATCAGTCACACATATTATTCTGGAATTTCTATGTTAAATTATTTTAATTTTTTATTTTTTTTCGCGGCCTTTATGCATCGACAATTCTGCTCGCCCAATCGTTACCGAATGAGATAAATGGATTGGAGAAATTTTATAAAAATAATCTCAAAGGAGAAAAAACAACGGTGATTGTCATAGATAAGGGCTTTTTCAATTTAGATATCACTGATTCAGGAGTTACGCCAACTATTCATGCTCCCAACAAGTTTAGCTCTTTATTTAACTCTAATAATCCTTTAATCGACTCTATAAATCCTTATTTTATCGAACAATTAAATCAGATACAAAAAGAAATAAAACGTCAAGAATTATCTTTTGCAAGTAAAGGTTTAAAACTAGAAATAGATTGGGACAGTGGAGAGCTATTATCATATTCAGCTAAGGAAGGTTTTACGCTTTCCATGCATGAATACGATGCTCTAGAGGCAGCCCTTAGGAATTATAAGGAAACTTTAGACCTTGTAACAAGCGGACACGGTATGAATGTAAGCAGTGTTATTGCAGGACAAAACGGCATAGCTCCTAATGCTTCCATCATACCAATATCTACTAAAAGTGAGTCTATTGAAAACCTTGCTCTTACTACCGATAATGGAAGCAATGCTTTTTCTTTAGTAAAGGCTTTATTTTTTGCCATGTCATTGGCTAAAACAACTAAGATCGATGCTCTAAATCTGTCTATGGACCTAAATTGCGATGAAGATAACGAAGACTGTCTTTTACAATATAGACTTTTTGCCTATCTACTGAGCGAAGCAGCAAAACATAGCATCGTATTTTTTGCTCTAGATAATGAAAAGAACTCATATTTCGGTCAAAGCAGGGGACAGAAAATACTCGTTAACGCAGCAAAATCAATAGCAGAACTCTATGGCTACCCCAGAATTATCTTTAGTGTAAACTTGGAAGAAGAAAACGCTAACTTGGCTAGTGGCAAAGCATTTCTTGCCGCTGATCTAACTTTAGCAAACATCGGAAACTATCATTTACCTAAGCTTACAAACCCTGCTAAAACGAAACTGGTAAAAGGTACTTCTTTTGCATCACCCGCAAATCTTGCAATGTTTTTATTAATTAAGGAAGCAATGTTAAAACACATGAAAGAAGTATCTGATGAAACTGTGATTAAAATGATCTTTGCCCAAACAGACCACTTTTACGCAGGTAAACTTCTTCCAGCAGGTTTTTATGGCAGCGCATTTATGAACATAAACAAGTATGCCAACTTTTTGGAACTTTAAACTGGTGATTATTATTTTAAGTATCCTCAATTTCTACGGGCTCTATGGGGTAGTTTCCTTGAAAAATATCGTTCATTGAAGCCCTAAGACCTAACGGATAGATAAGCTCTTCACAATTTTGGAGGGCGTTCAGTGAAAACCATCGGGCATCTTTGATGACCTTTTTCTCTTGCGCTGATAAGTGAGACAAGGAAATCGTTTTTGAAGTTGTCCGAGTTATCATAAAACGCTGCTTTATCTTTGTTAGAGTGCCATTGAGTACAAGGCTTATTTCGCTTTTCCACACGACAGGACCAAGCTTTACCATCTCAGATGAAATCCCCGTCTCTTCAAAAATTTCTCTAAGACAAGCCTGCTCTTCACTTTCCCCTTGTTCAATTTTACCGCCTACTAAAAACCAAAATGGTCCCCTGTGGTGTCCTTCAGCAGTGGTTGTATATGGATCATCAGCCTTGAGTAGCAAAACTTCACCGGACTGATTAAGCAAAATAGCCCTTATAGACTTGCGTACCGGAATTTTTGCTTTCATCGCATTATTTTTAGACATAAAAGTATCCATTTAGAATTAAAAAATCTTTTATAAACTGAGAAATATTTTTTAATCTTAGAGGCTATTTTGAAAGTATTAAGCAAATGATTACGGAGTAATAACCAAAAATGCTTTGTTAGATACTTTTAAAACAGCCCCTAAGCTCGACTTTGGCCGAAATTTAAACGAACAGGCAGCTTCAAGATTTTTGCTTTCGCAACTTCACTTTGCTCCAGCAAAAATGGTGACTCTCGCTTGAAAAATCGACTTATCAACACCAGATGCTCAAAGAGCATTCACTCTTAACTCTTATTACAAAGCTCTGCCCTCGTTGACTGCCTCCAAAAGAAGCTTCGCTACAACGTAGGGATCACAATTAGCCCCTGGTCTACGATCTTCAATATAGCCACATTTCATTTCAGCAACGTTATTAGGTATCCTCACCGAAGCACCTCTATCATTAGCCCCTGCTCTAAATGTTTTTAAATCGCAAGTTTCATGAATGCCGGTCAAGCGCTGTTCTAGGCCTGCACCATAATTTTCAATATGCTTGTGATGACGTGCCTCAAGTGAGCTTATTAAGCTTTTAATCGAATTCCATCCCGTTTTTTCATCACGCATGGCTTTGGTAGAAAAATTAGTGTGAGTACCTGCTCCGTTCCAGTCACCAGCCAATGGCTTATTGTCGAAACTCACCACAACATCATAATCCTCCGCTATTCTAAGCAATAACCAACGTCCGATCCACAAATGATCAGAGCACGTCAGAGGATCAGCAGTTTCACCACTTTCTCCACGATAGCCAATCTGAAATTCCCATTGTGAAGGCATGACTTCTGCATTAATTCCAAAAAGCATTAGACCTGCTTCCATGCAAGAGACCATATGCTCTTCAACAATTTGGCGCCCGAAAACCCTTCCCTTACCCACGCCACAATAATAAGGACCTTGAGGCTCAGGATATCCAGTCTTTGGCCACCCTAATGGGCGCCCATCTTGGAAAAAAGTATATTCCTGCTCAAAACCTATCCAAGGATCGAGATCAGCTGAACATGCTTCAATTTGCTTACGCAATAAAGCACGCGTGTTTGAGGCGACGGGCTCTCCATCCATAGTAAAGACCTCACACATAACCAAATAATTTCCTGGACCCCGTATTGGATCATCGACAAAATTTACTGGTTTTAGAATAAGGTCAGATTTTTCTCCAGGAGCTTGATAGGTTGAAGATCCATCAAAGCCCCAATCTGGGAAATCACTGAGCGATGCTTGTCCTTCAATAGAAATAATTTTACTTTTACTTCTCAATCTGCTTGTGGGTTTGGCTCCATCCAACCAAATATACTCCGCGCAACTAAACATACTTCTCTCCCTAAAATTACGGGTTAAGAATTTCGTTTTGCAGTCTTATCCAAGAAAAACGATCTTGCCCGAATACTAGGTTGCCATTTATCTCAAAGCTAGGAACACCAAATACCCCTTTGGCGATAGCATCGTTGGTATTTTTTCTAAGGAGCGCCTTTATCTCATCCTGAGAGCTTCTTTTGACAAGGTTTTCACCATCAAAACCTGATTGACTAAGAACGGAAATTAAAATTGCTTCATCAGTAATATTTTTATTATCAGCCCACGCTGCCTTAAAAATTGCATCGATGCACTCTGGCTTAAGCAAAGCAATCCGATTAGCAGTGACACTACGAAGTGGAAAATAATCATTAAAAACAAATTGGGCCCCACGAAAGCGAGCCCAATCACTCATATCCTGATAATAATAAGCAATTTTATTTGGATGGGCGCTCAACATGGGAATCGAGCTCACTTCGTAATTTTTAAACAATGCTCCTAGCAAAACTGGAATAGCTTTAAAATTTACTCCCGAATGAGCTAGCTCTTTGAAGGCCAAGTAGCTGTATGGCGAAGCAAAATCAAAATAAAAATTAATTGGCTGAGAATTTTTTTTCCATGGACAGTCTGGAAGAGTAAGACCTAGTCTCTCTTGAAACAGGTGTATTCGATCTGCACCAAAATAGATTTTGCCGTCCACTATAAAACTAGGCACGCCAAAAATCTTCTTTTCATAGGCTTCTTGGGTGGATTCTTTGAGCTTGATTTTCGCTTCTTCATCTGGAAATGGTAGAGAAAATTCTTGAGCAATCTTTATGATTAGCTCATCTTCATCAATATCTAAATTTTCTTGCCAATAAGCTTGATAAAGCCGAGCACTGAGTTGAGCTCTTAGATGGGATGGACTCTGTATTATCAGACGCATAGCTTTGAGCGAACTTAAAGGATGACGTTCATGAAAGTTCAAAGGGACATTAAAGTAATCTGCCTGACGCTTTATATCGGTCTTAATATAATCACGCTTTACCGGAGGCATGTGCTGATTTGGATCGACTTCTTTGTTCATCAACTTGAACAATCCACCAAGCAAAATAGGACGTAGTTCTACATTATTTTGCTCAAAAACTTTATTACGGTATAAAAAGCTAAAGGCCATATAGGCATAGGGACACACTATATCATAATAAAATAACACCATTATCACCTACTCCTTAAGCACCAGGTTCCATGTAGCGAGCCCGCCGTCTAAGTGAAAAACATTTTTAATGCCACGCTGTTTTAAAAGACGCTGTGCTAAATAACTTCGATAACCGGATCTCGAGTACAAAACGATCGGAGTATCTTCCTTGCTCAACTCGTTTAAATGTTCACGCAATGATTCCAGTGGAAGGTGCTGAATTTTTTTCTGGGTATAACCTGTGAACATCGCCGTCTCACCCACATCAACCAAGCGAAAATCAACTTTGCTTGCCACCCATAAGGCTAATTGCTCAGCAGAAATACTCGTTTCACCTTCTATGAGAGCCATTTTTGCCCTGGTAGCTGCTACTTTTAAGGGATCAAAAACCGGACCTGAATCGAGCAAAAACGCCATATCGAGGTCAACCAATTTTTCGGGAGCCCAAGCTTCTGAAACTGCCACTGATATTAAATCAATGGTTCTATCTACCCCTTTTTGTCCATAAACCTCGCCCCCAATAATGCAGCCTTTATTTTTATCAACCAAGAGCCGCACACACATTTCCTGTTGACACAAAAAACTATCTTCAGCGGAACCAAAAACTGTTGTAACAAAAGTGTTGTCTTCCCTAAAAAAGGATCGAGCTTCTTGCTCAGAAAGTCCTGTTCGAGCAAAAGAGGTCTCATGTATTTTTGTATACAAAGTTCCGCAAAATGGTTTTAGATGATCTATCAAAGCTGGATCATTAATTGCCGCATTAAAACCTGCTATGTGAGCTGTACGTAAAACTATTGCAGGATGAGGCACCCACTTTCTTTGGTGGGTAACAACCATTGGTACGCTTACACTGCTGCCACAGGCATAAACATTGGGCAGAGTTGTCGCCATGGAGTCATCTACACGAATTAATCCATCTGGATCAAGTGCTGCTCCTGCGTTTACTAAAAGTGAAGTTCGTGGAGTAAGTCCAATGCAAACAACAACAAGATCACTTTCAATAATTTCATTGCTCTCAAGTCTTAATTTCAATGAATTATCAGCTTGAGTCTCGGCATCTTTTATCTGCGCTCCCAATAAAATCTCTATCCCCGCCTGCTTAAGATGATCGACTATGGACTGAGAAAAAGCTAATGAAAAGCTCTGCATGATGCGTTTTCTCTGTTCAATAATACGAACATTAAACCCCAATTCCTTGAGAGTAAGTGCCGCTTCAACCCCATAAAAGCCGCAACCGACAACAGTAGCCGTCTTTGCACCTTCTTTGATAGCCTCTTTAATGAGCGAGATATCACGAAAATCTCTAAAATGGCATATTCGCTCTCCATCAAAACCTGGCACAACAAGTCTGTTTGACTGGGCTCCTCCAGCATAAATCAACGAATCAAAGTGAAGACGTTTATAAGTTTTTTCATGCTCAACCACCAAGCAACGAGAATCAAGATCAAGCTCTACAGCACAAGTCCGCGTCATGACTTCCACATTATAGCGTTGCTGAAAATAAGAATCTCTTGCTAATAATGCAGCCATTTTATCTTCACACAGCAACTGAGAACGCACACTGGTTTGAGCCCACATGATATGAGGCGCCTGTTCGATCAGGATTATTTTGGCATTTTCATCGGCCTGACGAGCCCGAGCCACAGCATTCGGCCCCCCATGAGAGCCTCCCACAACAATAATGGTTTTATTCTTGGTCATCTTACCCGCCTTTAATGCCTTTAAAAAAATGATGCTAATATTTTTTATGTGCGTGCCTGGTTAAAAGCTAGCCAACCAAGCACTCATTTTTTTCTTTCACTTCTTAACAATAAAAAATCAAAGTTTTTATTTTGTTATTATCTGGGGATATTTTATGCTCTCTCGATCAAGCCTGCAGCACCCATACCTCCGCCAACGCACATAGTACAAATGCCATATTTTAGCTTATTCTTTTCCATGTAGTGCAGAATGGTTGCTACTTGGCGAGCTCCGGTGCACCCTAATGGATGTCCTAAAGCAATAGCTCCGCCATAAGGATTAACTTTTTGCGGATCTAGTTTTAGCTCGCCAATAGAGTAAACTGCCTGAGCAGCAAAAGCCTCATTGAGTTCAAAGACATCAATGTCACTGATGGACAATCCAGTTACAGCAAGCAATTTTTTTACAGCGGGCACTGGACCAACTCCCATAATGGTAGGATCTACTCCGGCCGTTACAAAGGCCCGAAAAAATCCTCGGATATTTTTCTTGCTCTTTTGAGCCTGTTCTTTATGCATAAGTACCACAGATGCTGCGCCATCACTCACCTGAGATGAATTTCCTGCAGTCACTGTTCCATCCTTTTTAAAAACAGGCTTTAATGCTGACAATGCGCCCATTGTAGTGTCGCTTCGTGGTCCTTCATCGGTATCAATTACATATTCAGATTCACCCGAACCATCATATTTTTTAATTGTGATTCCAACGATTTCTTCACGCATCAAACCATTTTTAATGGCCGCACAGGCCTTTTGATGGCTCAACAAAGAAAATTCATCCTGACGCTCGCGGCTAATGGCAAACTTACTCGCCACTTCTTCAGCCGTAAGCCCCATCGATAAATATACCCCAGGAAAATTTTCCATAAGATAAGGGTTTGCACTTGGTTTGTGGCCTCCCATAGGAAGCATGGACATAGACTCAACGCCACCACCAATACCAACACTGATTTGACCAAGTTCAATAGATTTTGCTACATCAGCTACAGCATGCAGACCGCTCGCACAAAAGCGATTTATGGTTGCCGCCGACACTTCCACAGGTAAGCCTGCACGCAAACTCATGATTCTGGCTACGTTCATGCCTTGCTCTGCTTCTGGCATAGCACAACCAAAGATCACATCTTCAATTTCTGCCTCTTCAACTTGCGCACGTTTTATTGCCTCTTTTATTGTTGCAGCCCCAAGCTCATCTGGGCGAGTATTTTTAAAAACCCCACGCCCTCCTCGACCGATGGGAGTTCGAACTGCTGATAAAATTGCTACATTATTCATCATCATAGTGCACTTCCTCTGCTTTATTGTGGCCTTATTAGTTACGAAGGGGTTTATTGTTTTCAAGCATATAGGCTATACGTGCCATAGTTTTCTCTTCTCCACACAACGACAAAAACGCTTCTCTTTCTAAATCGAGCAAAGCATCTTCACTAATTTTTTGAGTGGAAAAAGTATCTCCGCCGGTCATCACATGAGCGACTTTGAGCGCAATCTTATAATCATGTTCAGAAATAAAATTGCCATCAAGAAATGAACGCAAACCCATAGCAAATGTAGCATAAGCATTTTTACCAGGAAGCCTAAACTGTCTTGGCTGAGGAGGCATATAGCCTGATCGAGCCATAGCCACAGCAATGGTGCAAGCATCATGCAGTTGATAACGGCGATTCATTGAAAAAGTATCATAGTCGGCAAGATACATGAGTTCTTTGGCTTCTTGAGCACTAGTCGCGACTTTGGCCATAGCCACAGTCTCGAGAGCTCGCTGCAAGAGCTGTTCCGTGACATAGGTTGGACTATCGATTGCACCCTTGAGCGTACGAGCAAGCATTTCAATATTGCCACCACCACCAGGAATTAGTCCTACTCCTACTTCGACCAGCCCCATATAGGTCTCGGCATGAGCATGAATGCGATCGCACCACATGGATAATTCGCAGCCCCCACCCAAGGTAAGTTGAAACGGTGCTGAAACTGTGGGCACCGAACAATACTTTAAACGCTTTGAGGTATTTTGGAAAAGCCGTATAGTGGCATCAACATCATCCCACATCCCTTGACTTGCTCCCATGTAAAGAAGCAGTAAATTGGCTCCAACACTAAAATTTGCCCCATCATTGGCGAGCACCAGAGCTTCAAACTTGCCCTCTTCGCAAAGATCAATTCCCTCATTGATGCCCTTCAACACATCTTGATCAATGGAATTCATTTTGGTGTGAAACTCTACGATCAATGCGCCATTGCCTGCATCCACCAAACTGTATGCATCAAGATCCTTCACAAGCTTATTTGAATCTTTCTTGAAGGTATCGATTTTCCATTCTCTTGGAGAGAATTTTACTTCTTGTTGATCGCGTGTTTTGGGGTTGTAAACATAAAAACGCCCGATATCATCTTGAGTGAAAAAGCTTTCACGACCGGTTTTGAGCATCTCTCTTACCCAATCGGGTACTTTGATCCCTTTCTTATCCATCAACTCGATGCTGTTTTTTAGCCCCATAGCATCCCAGGTTTTAAATGGCCCCATTTCCCAGCCAAAGCCCCACATAAGAGCCTTATCGATATCTTCAATACTATCGGAGATCTCACCAAGCCTTGCTGCCGCATAGGCACAGGTTTTTGCTGCAAGCTCAAAGAACAATTTTCCGGCTCGATCATCGGCATAAGCAACAGTGCGAATTTTTTCACTCAAATCAGAAAGATTTCTTATAGCGCCTAAGGAGTCAAATCGCACTTTATTCTTTTCTCGATAATTCATGCTGTTTGGATCGAGCACCTGTATGGTTGCGTCAACTTTTTTGTAAAAACCCTGGCCTGATTTTTGCCCAAGCCAACCATTTTTTACCATCTCTTGCAAAAATGAGGGAACTTTAAAAATCTCGTGGCATTCGTCTTTGCTTAGGTTATCATAGCAATTTTGCGCAACATGAATGAAGGTATCCAACCCCACAACATCTGCGGTACGAAATATAGCACTTTTTGGTCTACCCAATGCTGGTCCGAAAACAGCATCAACTTCTTCCACCGTATAGCCATGGTCAGTAACAGCTTTGATTGCCTCCATCATGCCGTAAACACCAATACGGTTAGCAATGAAATTGGTTGTATCCTTGCCAACAACAACTCCTTTACCAAGTTTTTCTTCACCAAATTTTTTAATCGCCTCCATTACTTCAACTTTAGTTACTGAAGTAGGCACTAACTCTAGTAAGTGCAAATAACGCACAGGGTTAAAAAAATGCATCACCAAAAATTTTTCACAAAATGCTTGTGAGAGTCCTTGAGTCATTTGAGCAACAGATAGTCCCGATGTATTTGAGGCGACTATAGTCTGCGGGCCTATGAGTACTTCAATTCTTTTAAATAGTTCTTGTTTTACTTCAAGTTTTTCAATAACGGCTTCAACAACCAAATCAGACGACTTAATACCCCCGAAATCATCTTCAATATTACCTATTTTAATTCGATCAGCCACTGATTTAGTGAACGCTAGATTCGGCTTACTAGTTTGAATTTTTTTTATCGCATCTTTGACGATCTTATTTCGATCTGCGCCCTTGGCTGGAATGTCCAGTAAAGTACACTCAATACCTGCATTTGCCATGTGAGCAGCGATTGCCTGCCCCATCACACCGGCCCCAATTACCGTCACTTTTTTTATTGCTGGGTTAAACGCACAACCATTGTTTGACATATCAACCTCTTTTGGCATTTTGATCAACTAAATCAGATCCTTAGACAAAGCTGTTAACACAAGAAAATTTGCTTGACCACGAGCTTTTGACTATTTAATGGGTCAAAATCATGGAACGGCGTAGCTAGGCCCTCTATTGACGAATCATAGCAAAATTGATATTCGCTTAAGTCTATTAATAAAGCCTTAATACTGCGATTAAAAAAGGTAAAAAACACCATCTTATTTTCGCGGTAGGAGTTATATAAAATGGTACTAGGTAATAAACATTTTGACGATTTGGATGATGATTTTAGTGACTTTGATGAAAAACTTGAATCATCCGGTGAATCAGAAGGCTCTGCCGCCAGTTGCCCAAGCCCACTCGCCTGGCGTAAAGTTTTGATCGAAAAAGCTGTCATCAATGTAAGAAAGGCCTACGATAATAAAGCCGATTTAAATGCTACTTACCCATCGGGCACTCTCGTATTTGATGATGAAGCGCATAAATTTGCGCGAGTTATCGAATCACGTCCTGGTTTTCTCAATGCTACGTTTATCGGCGGCGGCAAATTAGTTAAGCAAAATATTGATAAGCTCGACTTTGTGCGTCAAAACCGAGCCAAGCTCACCTTGCAGGAGATGGCAAAAAAATTATCTATCACTGAAGTTCAAGTAATAGGAATTCTTAATCAGATTGAACTTGAAAACGAAAAAGTTACTACTAAATCTGCACCCAGCTCGAGACCGGTGATTTCTGCTGCAAAGCAAAAACCTAGCAAAAAACCAAACATAAGCGTAGTGGCTCCACTTGCTTCAAAGACAAGCCCAAGCAACTCCATTAAAATTGCGGCAAAAAAACCAACTTCACTCAAAAAAGCCAAGCTTAATCTAGCTTCTGTTTCCAAAGAAAGCTCTATAAGCTTTACTCAACTGCTTCCTAAAGGTGCAACCACAGATCCTGTGCGAGATCCTAACGGCTACATCCAACAGAATTTCCTACTAATGAGCAATAAAGAACTTGCCAATGCTACCGGACTTTCAGAGCACACCATACGCCGCAAACTCGGTGAGTGGGGTCTTAAACGAAAGGATTTCGTCAATAAAGCCTAGAAACATAATTTTGCTTTCTTAGTTAGCTTTTAAAGCACGAATCTTAGCTTCATAAAAAAACGCACCCAATGATCTGGATGCGTTTTCTTTTTACAAACGGTCAAACAAGTATCTCCGATATAAATATATCTTGAAACGTCATTTAGACCCGCTTGTTTTAAAACTGCAAATTCAAGTTCCATACGATAATACCTTTTATTTTCAAAGCGTTACCCCACCCTGACGATTAAAAAACATGAAATAACTATTGAAGTTTTGATTTTTTTTGAACCAAAGTGTCATTGACAGAATCAGGCAAATAAAATAGCACGGCCGCTCTATGAAGATGTATCTCGAGCCAAAAGAGAATAAGACGCAACATCTAACTCGTGTAGATGTTTTTTTCGTGTTCGCATCTTTTTGGTCCTATGCTGTGGGAAATGTAGTGGCCTTGCGCCACATCCTATAAATTCCTTTCACAAAATTTTTAGATATTTAGTTTTTGGCATAGGACAGTTACTATGAAATTTTCCTCTATTATCGTTTACGGTTCCGCAATATTTGCAATGTTTTTTGGGTCGGGAAATTTGGTTTTTCCTTTACAAATAGGCCTGGCATCCGGAGACCATTGGTTTTTGGCCTTTTTAGGATTAGCAATTAGTGGAATTATTCTTCCGTTTTTGGGTTTATTTGTCATTAAATTACACAACGGAAACTACTACAATTTTTTTGGTCAGGCTGGAATTCTGGCCAAACATATTTTGCCTTTATTCATTTTATCTCTGCTTGGGTGTTTTGGAGTAGTTCCAAGATGCATAACTGTTGCTCATGGTGGCTTTAGTTACTTATATCCTAATACTTCTTTATTTGCTTTTAGCCTGGTCTTTTGCGCATTAACATTTATTTTTTGCCTTAAAGATCAAAGAATGATCAGTCTTGTTGGGAAGTGGTTGAGTCCTGCTTTGATAAGCTGTTTAGTAATATTAATCTTGTTGGGTATTTATTTATCTCCTGAAACTATCAACAAAATTACTCCCGTAGAATCATTTTTTGAAGGCTTTACAACGGGCTATCAGCTCATGGATCTTTTTGCTGCATTTTTCTTTTCTTCTTTAATATTTCTCCAAATACAAAAGGAACTTCCTCATAATATTTCAACAAAAAGATTACTAAGAATTGCTATTACTCCAAGCATAATAGGCTCTACCATGCTAGCAACGGTATACCTAGGTTTTGTTTATTTAGGAGCTCATTACTCTAATATTATTGCCAATAAAGACCCAGAAATGATGCTCCCTATTATTGCCAACCATGTTATGGGCCTTATGGCCACAACTTTCATAGCTTTTGCTATGGTTCTTTCTTGTCTTACCACGGTTGTTGCATTGACAAACATCTACGCCCGTTATTTATGCAATCATATAAAAGGAGCTCGATACACATGGATACTCGCAACAACGATTGTAATTTCTTTTATATTTTCTCTGATGGATTTCCAAGGAATTGCTAAATTTTTGGTACCCATATTGGAAGTATCTTATCCAGGCATAATTTTACTTACGCTCTTAGATATTATTGCGCCTAAAATGCATAGCACCATTAAAAGCAGCGTTTTTTGGGGAGCAACTATTATTATGATAGGTGTAACGGCGTTTAACTAGAATTATATAAAGGTTTTATTGGCTCTAAAAATCTTAGAGACTGTTTTGAAAATAATTATTTTAGTAGTCTTTGAAAATATTTTTGGCCATTGTCACTGTTATCCCCGCGCAGGCGGGGATGACAAGTAACGCGAAGCAATTGTTAATTTTTGGAAAAAGAGACAAAAAAGTATTCCCCAATTATTTATAAACAGTCCCTTAATGAAACCTAGAGTTTAATAACTCTTGACTGTGCAATTTTCAAACATTTTTACTGTCTTTAGCTGCTATTTACTGCTCACAATCAACCCATTATCGCGTTGAAGGAATTAAGTTCTTTAAGCATGGCTTCCATCTCTTTAATAAACTTTCGCAAATCACTTTCTTGTCCAAGAAGATCTGAATTATAATCCTTAGACTTTGAGTCTAAAGTACGCTCTAGTCTTTCGATATAATCAGGAATACTGCAGGTATTAGACTTATCTATAGCAAATGCAATCATTTTAACTGGATTTTTAGGCGCTTCTTTATATGCACTCATACCTGCAACTGCCCCCTGTGCTGTGTAAGGAACTTTACTTTCTAGAGAATCGAGCGCATTTTCCAACCACGGTATTACCTGTTCGTCACAACGGAATCGTATCTTGTCAAAAACATTAGAATTCACCATAGCTAAAGCTTTTTTTAAAAGATTTGCATACTTCGTGTGCATTTGGGAAAACATGACTTTCTTGGTAGTTTCGTTCTTTGGCTCTTGATGTGCAGGTTTAAAATTATCATCAGAATTATTCTGACAAGCAGAAAAAAAGATGAAACATATAAAAAAATAAACACGCATATACACACTCCAACAACAACATTAAAAGCATCCCATTAAAGGCTAATAATATCGAATTATTATAACAACTTCAACGATTAAACAATCGGCTTTCCGGCTTTAATAGCTCGCACGCATTCAAGCAACCATTCTCTTAGGCGTTTTTGATCTCCAGGGGCAAATTTGACAAATTTTGCTCCCACCATCCATGAACCACTTTGATCTTCTGACCACACTACTTCTGAAGAAATTTTGAGGAGTTCAATATCTTTGCTCACAGGGATGTAGAGCAGAATGTTAACTTGATCGCCAACACTCAATTCTTCTAGAGTTTCAAAACTAACACCACCGATCGCTAAATTTCTCGAGGTTGCAGTAAAGGATTGCGGTCCTAAGGTCACTTCAATACGAATTTCAATAGGGGCTCTTAAGTGCCTGGTAGGCTTTTGCTCACTTGCTTTTGCTTCGCCTGGTTGTGGAATATCAGCTTTTTTACTCATAAAAACCTCGAACTAATAGTATTTAAAATGGGAACAGTATTTTCTACCTATCTGATTTTTTTTAGGCAATAAGGTGATCAATATAATCAATAACTTTGCCGGGTAAATCCTCTGACATTTGTAAGATACAGGTCGGACTGGTGACATTGATTTCAGTCAAAAAATTATCGATTACATCGATTCCTACAAAATGTAAGCCTAACTCCAGCAGATAAGGCCTAAGATGAGAGCATATTTCATATTCTTTTTGAGTAAGTTTGCAAGCTTTGGCACTTCCACCCGCGTGAAAATTAGCTCTATGATCACTTTTATCTGGCACTCGCAAAACAGCTCCCAACACTTCTCCACCAAGCAGTAAAATTCGTTTATCACCTTCGCGGGCTTTTTCTACATAGGCCTGAGCCATCACTGGCCGACTAAACGCTGCACTGAGCATTTCTAAGGCAGAACCAACATTAAGGTCGCCTTGTTCAAAAACCAAAACCCCGCTTCCTCCAGCCCCAAAGAGTGGCTTAAAAACAGCTTTTTTGTGTTGAGCCAAAAATTCGAGCAGATCTTTTTTGTATGAAGAAACCAAAGTGGGCGGATAAAGGTGCGAAGCAATTTGTTGGCCAAATAATTTTTCATTAGCAATGAGAAGAGCATCCGGATCATTAATAAACAGTGTCTTTTCGGCGTCATAGCAGCGAAGCATGAAAAGGCTTGCCATAAAATTTTCATCCACCGGAGGATCTTTGCGCATGAAGATTACACGAAACTCATCGGCACTGATATTATTTTTGCTGGATAAATATTGTGGGACTTTTGTGTAGCCTTTAGCGATTTCTACAGCGGCGGCATGAAAGTGCAATTTTCCATCATGCACGTTGATATCGCCAATTTCGCACGCGAAGCTCTCAATGCCGCGCGAAGCTGCCTCCGCCATAAGTGCAAGCGTAGTATCAAAATGTATATCAAGACTATCTAAGGGATCGGTAATATAGAGAAATTTTTTTGCCATCGCATTTTTTCCTGAATAAAAAACTACAACACCGATCCCTTGTGCCTTTTTTTTTTGCCATTTGAAATGACCTCGATTTTTCACGAGACCATCAAACATTTTGCCTAGGTTAAACCTCTTTGAGCGCTGCTATGACCTTGAGCAAAGACTGTTTTGCATCACCAAATACCAAACCAGTTTGTTCAAGTGTAAAAAGTGGATTCTCAACGCCAGCAAATCCTCGTCCTCTACCACGCTTCATCACAATCACTGCCTTTGCTTTATCTGCATTTAAGATGGGCATTCCGTAAAGAGGGCTTGTTTTATCTTCTCGCGCGCTAGGATTTACTACATCATTGGCACCAATGATTACAACCACATCACTCGATTCAAAATCACCGTTAATTTCTTCTAAAGAAAATAGTTCATCGTAGGGAATATCTGCTTCGGCGAGGAGCACGTTCATATGCCCCGGCATTCTGCCGGCTACTGGATGAATGGCATAACTCACTTCAACCCCCAAGGCTTTGAGAGCATCAGATAGTTCACGTAACGTTCGCTGAGCCTGCGAAACAGCTAAACCGTAGCCGGGCACTATCACTACTTTTGCTGCTTGCGATAAAAGCATGGCAGCATCAAGCGGCTGAAACTCCTTGAGCGGTTTTTCTTCGGCTAAACTTGCGGCAGTCAGAGCATTGCCAAAAGCTCCAAAGACCACATTCATCAACGAACGATTCATTGCCTGGCACATCAAACGGGTCAAAATAACTCCCGATGCCCCAACGAGTGCGCCTGAAATAATAAGAATGTTGCTGTGAACCACAAATCCTGCAGCCAGCGCCGCCAAACCTGAATAAGAATTGAGCAAGGATATAACCACCGGCATATCAGCACCACCGATAGGCAAAACCAACAAGACTCCCAAGAGCGCCGCAACAAAAGATAAAACACCAAACCCAAAAATACTGGCAGGATTTTTTATGAGCAGACCTAGACTAAGCAGAATCACTACGAAAAGCGCTCCGCTCAGCAAGCGCTGCCCCTTGAGCAAAAGAGCGCGAGTGCTAATAAGCTCTTGCAACTTTAAGTAAGCCACAATACTTCCGGTGAAGGTAACAGCCCCCACAACCACACTAAACCACGTGGTAAAACTAAAAATAAAACTCGCTGAAGTCTGCGTGTGCAAGAAGCGATAGATCTCAGCCATAGCTACCATTACGGAGGCCAAACCTCCCAGGCCATTAAAAATAGCTACCATCTGCGGCATGGCCGTCATCTCGACTCGCTTGGCCGAAAAAATTCCAACTAAAGCTCCGCTACCCATACAAAGCAAAACTGGCATCAAGTGTGCAGCTTGGTTGGCAGTCAGAGTGGCTATAACCGCTCCCCCCATTGCCACAGAGCCTATAAAATTGCCTAGGCGTGCAGTCTTGGGTGATGAGAGCATTTTGAGACATATAAAAAAACCTACTGCTGATAATAAATAAATCATTTCGATAATAAATTCGTTCATTTTCTATCAACCACCCTTTTTAGCGCGAAACATACCGAGCATGCGATCGGTGACCCAAAATCCACCGACAACATTGATAGTGGCCAAAAATATGGCACCATAGGCAATATAACTTCCTAGCTCACTCGTGCTTTCGGAAGCAACCACTAAAGCTCCCAACAAAATTATGCCAGAGATAGCATTTGAACCCGACATAAGTGGCGTATGAAGCATAGTCGGTACTTTTGATATGATTTCAAAACCAATAAAGCTCGCCAATACAAGGACATAAAGTCCTAAACTAAGCTCGTTCAAAGAAAATTCACTCATTGCTCATCCTTTTCTATTGCGCCAAATGCTTGGTGCGTCCAACGACCTTCGTGACAAATAGTGCTGTGCATAATGATTTCATCTTTCAAACTAAAACCTTGAGACAAAAATAAATTAAGCAAAGAGCATATATTTTTACTCATGGCAAAACTTGCATCCTTGGCAACATGCCGTGCTAAATTATCTGCACCGTAAAGCCATGCATTATCTATCTGTAGCCATTGGTCTACAATACTCCCTTCAATATTTCCGCCAGTCTTAGCAGCCATATCCACAATTACAGAACCAGGTTTAACCTGACTTAATAAACGCGTATCAAGCAGACGCGGCGCTGTTTTTCCAGGAATCTGAGCAGTGGTAATAATAATGTCGCAATCTTTGGCAAAATCTGTCAGCATAGAACGCTGTTTTAAAAGACTAGCCTCGGATAAACTCTTTGCGTAACCGCCTTCTCCTTCTCCAGATTCATCGAGATTAATTTCAACAAATTTTGCACCTAAACTTCCTACCTGCTCTTTTACAGCGCTGCGAACATCATAGGCAAAAACGACCGCCCCCAAACGCTTGGCAGTCGCAATGGCTTGCAATCCCGCAACACCAGCGCCAACAATCAATACGCGAGCAGGCTTTATGGTACCTGCTGCTGTCATGAAGAGCGGCATCACCTTATTGAGACGCTGTGCCGCACTAATCACTGCCACATAACCCGCAAGATTAGCTTGAGAACTGAGCACATCCATACTCTGGGCACGAGAAATACGAGGAATTAGCTCTAAAGCTACTATGCTTGCCTTACGTTTTTGCAGAGAATCCAGCAAAGACCTATTAAAATATGGATCGAACAGAGCGAGCAATAATTTACCGGCTACTTCATCCTCTGGTGTAAAATCACTGCCATCAACCGCAAGAATGACATCTGCTGCTTTAAAAACATCAGCACGATTTTCTAAGATTGTTGCTCCGAACTTTTCATATTCGCTGTCGCCATAACCTGCTCGCAGTCCAGCATTTTTTTCTACCACCACCGAAGCGCCAGTCTTGATAATATCGCCAACAGAAGCCGGCACTAAACTTACTCGGCTTTCTTGATTGTTTCGTTCCCGAACTACTCCCACGGTTTTCATAGGCATGCTCAAATAAAAAGTATGTTTAACGAACCGAGAAGTATAAAAGACAGCATCAGCAGTCAATGTATACAGAATAAATTTATCTAATAAAAATCATAAATTAATATACTTCAACTTCAATTTACTTAATTTGAAGCCGAGCAACTCAAATATCACCAACTTTTTATGTAACAAAATTTTTAATTTTTCCTTAAGCCTTTTCTTCAATCAAGCCAAAAAGGGCACCCGGAAACAACAATAAAAAATATCCAAGGAGGAATTCATGAAAGTTATTTCATATATTACACTTTTATTTTCTCTTTCTCTTAGCGCTCACATTGATACTCTCAGCACCATGAAAATAATCGCTCATACTTTGTATAATTTGGGAGATGACAACAACCACATCGATTCATCAATAATAGATTCTTCCGATGGCAATAACCTGCCTATGAAAGCATTGATTGCAACACAAGATATTATGTCAGGCATCAAAGAATGTGTGTTTATGAAAAAAGGTGCCTATGGACCGCACTTAAGCGATACGATGCAAGATAAAATCTCCCATGAGTTCAATAAATTCATTCAAAAAGAACCAAGATTGCTTACTTTCAAAATCACCAATCCGCAAATAGAATTCGGCTCTGGTATTTTTAATGCCCCTTGCATCTTCGCAATAAAAGATCCGCATTCTGGCAAGACCTTACTGTTGAGCTCTGCTGCCGAAGATTAGCATTGACGAGATGCTCTTGATGCCATACCTTGCCAAAGCAAAAAATTTTGGCATAGCCCTAAAAAGCGATATCAAATTAATATCAAATTATTTGAACAAAAAAGCCTTATACAAAACAAGGGTGGCATCATATATGAACTACATATCTCTTCCAATCAAACTCTTGTTTTTCCTAGTATCAATAGTTTTTTTGGGAATTCTTAGCACAAGCCTTGCCTTGTTTATGAATTCACAAGATCAATCTGCATTTCAGATTACAAACTGGGGCCCCGTCAGTGATGCCACTCTTTCTGGCTTCGCCTTACCCACTTACTTCAGTCAGCACAATTTATTTTTTATTTTTATTAGCGTGCTATTACTGTGTATAAGTTTTTTGGCTCTTATGATTTATCTATTTTCAAAAAACTTTAAAAACTTGAATATTTTTTTTCATAACTTCAACAAGAATCAAAAAATCAATTTGAGTCTTCGCTTAAAAAGTAAACACACGCATAGCAGTACAAATTTACCAGCAAAAATTAATGACAGCTTGAGCATATGGCGCAATTCAATTATCAACATCAACCACTGCAGCCATAAACTAGATCAGGAAATAAAAAAATTAATAACTTACCAAAAAAACCAAGAGCAAAAAAAATATGATTTCTCTCAAAAACTCAAAGCTATTGAAAACAAAATTATAAAGGTAGGCGCTTTGCAGAAAGATTATTTTTTTGAACTTGAGCGCTATGAGAGCTTAATCCACCGACAAAGTGAACTTTTACGACTAAGCGATATGGCAAATGGTGAACTTTCGAATGAATCCACCGTTCTCTCTGCCGAACTTAACCCTCATATCCAGTCTATGGTTGTAAAGTGCAAACTCGAAAATTTAAATCTTAAAAATCTCACCAAACAACATCAAAAATTAATCAACGACTTAGTTCTTAAAAAAGAAAACATAAAACAAGAATTAAATGCTGCCTATCAAGAAATCATTGAGACCACAAAAAACAATTTAAAAGAAGACAATGAACTAAACAAATCAATCATTTTTTTAACATCGACTAAAAACAATCTAAACAACCTAAGTAATAACTACATTTTATAGACTTATCTGTTGGCATTGCCATTCGAAGATTAGTTTCTTATTCTTCGTCCTCATGATGCCTAGTAAGCATAAAAAACCTTAGGAAAAAAACTATGAAAAACTATCTTATTGTTGCGCTCGTATCTCTTGCAGCCATCTCCCTAAACGGCGCCGACCTTGGGGTAATTAAAGCAAGCAAAATTATAATTTCAAACTACACCCTGACAATGAATGAAGAGGAATGATAATGAACCAATTATCTCCATTGAGGCTCGTAGTTTAAATATAATAAATTAGCTTGATTTTTGTTTAGAAAACAATCCTGTTTGTGATTGCTCTAAACCGACTTAATTATTGATAAACACCCAATGCTGATTATGGCATGGGGTTTTCTTATCAGATGGCTTTCAAATTTATTTTTGGTACAAATTGCTATTATTTTTAGCAAGCTTAAGCCCAATTTCACTGTTTGAGAAAAGCAACTTAAGCCTTTAATCGCAAAAATTTTGAAACTTTGGCCCACAAAGTTGAAAATGATATTTTCAATCGAAAAAAAATCACTTAGCAGTTGATATTACTTTTTTACTTGTAATGTTTGAGGTTGTAATCATGGAAAATATCGTAATCTACAGCATTAACAATTGCGCTTACTGCGATGCTGCTAAAAATTTGCTCAAAAATAATTCGCTTGCCTTTAATGAAATCAATCTCAGCACAGACCCAGAAGGCCGCCTCAATCTTGTAGCCAAAACTGGGCAAAGAACCATGCCACAAATTTTTATCGGCGAAAAATTTATCGGTGGCTACACCGAACTCAAAGCCTACCTTCAAAGCACACGATAAACAGGAATTTCTCACATGAAAACTAAATGGACAATTCAAGACAGCCTTGAGCACTATCTCATTTCACGCTGGGGACAGCCTTTTTTTTCTATCAATGAAAAAGGCAACCTTATATGCACTCCCAAAAAAAATGTATCCGACTCGATCGATATCAAAGAGCTTCTAGACGACTTACAAAAGCGTGGCCTTAAACCACCATTGCTCATACGATTCAACGATATTTTGGCATCACAAGTTGAATCTTTAGGCATGAGCTTTAGAACGTGTATTAAGGATTACAGTTACAACGCCAGTTATCGCACGGTAATGCCCATAAAAGTGAACCAGCAACGACATGTAGTTGAACAACTTGTAAAAAATGGTGCTGCTTTCAATCTTGGTTTAGAGGCTGGCTCCAAACCTGAGCTTCTGGTAGCCATGGCACTGCTGGAAAAAGATAGCGGATTGCTTATCTGCAATGGCTATAAAGACGAAGATTATATTGAAACTGCGCTACATGCTGAACGTTTGGGCATTCCAACCGTGTTGGTACTCGATCGATTTGCTGAACTCTATAAAGTAATCGAAGTAAGCAAACGTTTAGGCATAAAACCACGTATTGGCATTCGTGCCAAACTTGCCGCGCGAGGCAAGGGGCGCTGGGTAGAATCTTCGGGAGATCGCAGCAAGTTTGGTTTGTCCATACGCGAAATCATGCAAGCCATAGAGATTCTAAAAAATGCCAATATGCTCGAATGCTTAAATCTTCTCCACTTTCATATAGGTTCTCAGATAACAAGCATTCGCTCCATAAAAAATGCCATGCGTGAGACAGCTCATCTCTACTGTGGCCTTCGTGCTTTGGGTTGTACAGGTTTAGACCATGTTGATGTTGGTGGCGGTCTTGCCATCGATTATGATGGTTCGCAAAGCGACTTTCATTCATCCATGAACTATTCCATGCAAGAATACGCCAACGATGTTGTAAGCGTCCTTCAAGATATCTGCGACGAGTTGGAACAACCTCATCCTCATATTATTTCCGAATCAGGACGTGCTTTGGTTTCACATCACGCCGTTTTAATTTTTGATGTCTTGGGAGTTAATGAGTTGGGTGGCAAAAATGCCAAGGCCATTCACAAACCCAATGAAGAAGACCACACCATTCTTCATACCATGCATGAAGCCTACGCCAGCGTCAGCGCTAAAAATGTGCAAGAATGCTTCAACGATATTGTTGCGGCTAAAGAAGAAAGTGTCGCGCTTTTTAGTCACGGCGTCATTTCTGTGGAAGAACGGGCACGAGTTGATGAACTTTTTTGGGCAACTTGTAAAAAAATTCAAAAACTAGTGGCGACCCTGCCTTATGTTCCTGAAGATCTCGACACACTTAACAAACTGCTGAGTGACACCTACTATTGTAACTTCAGTGTTTTCCAATCGATTCCAGATGCATGGGCGGTTGATCAATTATTCCCCATCATGCCCATACACCGACTCAATGAAAAACCTACCCATGAAGCGATTTTGGCAGATCTCACCTGCGATTCAGACGGCAAAATTGATCAGTTCATTGATCTAAGGGATGTAAAAAGAACCCTAAGCCTTCATGAATTCAATGAAGAGGAGCCTTATTTTTTGGGAGCATTTTTGATCGGAGCCTATCAAGAAACTTTGGGCGACCTACATAATTTGTTTGGCGATACCAGCGCGGTACATGTTTCCTTGGGCTCAGACGGCAGATATCGCCTAGAACATGTTGTGGTCGGTGATACCGTAAGCGATGTGCTAAGTTATGTGGAATACGATTGCCGCGAACTTTTGCGCCGCATGCGCGACTCAAGCGAGCGGGCTGTACGCCGTGGGCGGATGACTATAGAGCAATCTGCTCAACTCATGAAGCGTTACGAAGAAGGGCTTTCTGGCTATACCTATCTCGTTTAAACTTGGCTAAAAAAATTGGTTTTATAAAACAAGGGGAGCTTTGCTCCCTCTATTTTTGCTCTGGCCATAATTTATAGCATTTAACTGAGTTTTTAATTTCTTCCTAGTTCTCGCTTTGCTGTGGGCGTTCAGAAATTAAAAGCCCAGTTACTTTCTAAAGATTGCCATAATATCCCCCCTTGACCAATAATCGCCCGCAGAACCTACCTATTCCACTCAAAAAAACAAAAAAAACGAATTAAAAATAAAAAAATAAAATTTTTTTAAATTTTTGGAATCAAGTTTTATCCAGCGTTGCTTATCCCGCACATTAACTCAGTAACGACGAGGAAAAAACTTATGAAATTCACTAAACGCGTAGCATATTGCGGCGGTTTTTCTGCATTGCTCTTCTCATTAAATACCAATGCAATGCAAGGACAAGATCAAGGTCAAGAAATGGCAAAATGTGATGCTATAGAAGACTGCGAAATGGTTGATTACTCTCAATCCGTACCACCACTCTTTACAGAAAAAGATTCTTTCGAAGATTACAATCGTACAACCGAAGAAGATTTCCGTTGCAAAGTCACTGTCAATCGCTGGGGAACCGATACAACAGTTGTAAAAGGAATTATTAAAATTCACCGTCAAGAAAATTGGGGTTCAGCAGATAACCGCCATGAAACCTACACTGTAGAAAAAATTATACCAAGCGATGAAAAATGCTCTATGGAACAAGAAGTAAGTCAGTTGGTTGATCAACTAAACTCAGAACAATTTACACGCGCGAGCGATAAACAAATTTACCAAATGGTGAGCGCTGAAGGACAAGCCTATCAAACCGATATCGTGACATTCCAAGATGACATGATCGAATTTACTATGCGCAAAGTTGGCAACAGCACTGGCCCTAATGAAGTTCGCAACTACTGCGGTCGCGATGCTTTGAAGCAAATTAGAAACTATGTGACTGATGCAAATGCAATACAGACCTTACAACATGCTGATGGAAAATTTAACAAAGTTGATCTTGGTCGTCACAGCAGCCACTCCAAAAAAAGAAATAAATAATTTCTAGATAACAAAAGCTCAGGAAAGCCTGGGCTTTTTTTAATTTAATAGATTTAATTCGATCACTACACTGCTTGACAGCTCTCTTTTCCATTGAAACTCTTACTTCTATGAGCACTATTTTTTATTTATCCAAGGATATTAAAACACCTCTTGGTTCTATGACTGCACTTGCTTGTGATAAGGCCTTGCATGTACTGGATTTTCACAATCGTAAAAATATTGAAGCGCGGTTGCCAAGCTTTAGTAATCGAGAAAAAATTACCTTAAAAGAAGGCAGCAACAGCATCATAGAAAGCATTAAAAAAGAACTTAAAAATTATTTTGCAGGCAATCTCAAAAACTTCACCACTCCCATTCAATTTGACGGAACAACATTTCAAAGGTGCGTGTGGCAGGCTCTTTTAGAAATTCCTTTTGGTGAAGTACGTAATTACAGCGAACAAGCTCATCGCATCAAAAAACCTCAAGCCTTTCGAGCCGTTGCCAATGCGAATGGCAAAAATTTTCTAAGTATTATTGTTCCCTGCCATCGAGTCATTAATAAAAACGGAAACTTAGGCGGCTATGGTGGTGGAATCGAAAGAAAAGCTTGGCTACTTAATCATGAGAAAAATTATTAAATCTAAGCTGTTTTGAAAAAGTTTTTTCTAGGCCTTTAAAACTAGTTTTGGCAAATAGTGGCGCTACTATTTGCCAAATGAACTCAAATAACCTTTAAAAATCCTAGACTTGGCCGAGCGGCTCTAGTTCTTATCGTCTTCGTCAAGCACAAATGAGCGTTTTTTCCGATTAAGGAGGGAATTAATTTCATCTCTTTTGCGTAAAACATCTCGATGACGTTTAAAACGCTCAACCATCACTTTCTTTGCAACCTCTTTACTTTTTTGAAGATTTTTTTGAACTCGGCTACTACCTTCTTTGAAGCTTCTTGTGCGAGAGCTTTTTATGCTATCATCTCCATCACCTCTTCTAAAGCTTCGGCGATTACTATCACTATGCCTTCTATCACCAAAGGTTCTTCTGTTATGTTGGCGAAACCTTCTGAAATCTCTTTGAGAATTACTTCTGCGAAATTTTCTTCTCACGGAATCAAAATCTCTTCTCCACCATTTCTTCCATCTCCAACTGCGATGGTGTCTGTGATGCCTCAATCTTTCAACGAATACTCCGCGATCGAGCCAGCTCCAATCAGAGCCATAGTCTGATGGATAATATCGTGTAAGCGGTATTGGCTGAGAAACACAGCTCACCACTGGTTCATATCGTTCATCTCCCACAAATATTTGGGCAACGACAAATGAATCCTCAGGTGTAGAATATCGAATTACATCGCTGTAATCGCCATAAGGATCTTGCCCGATCAAACCAACATTTTCAGCAACTTCAACCGTCTGAAGATATCTAGTGTCATAGCGATCGGGAAAGACAAAAATCAAACCATCAGGACCTTGTCTCACCATACCCAAACGAACGATATGGCCTGGCAAAGCGTTGCTTGTGGAAGCATCAGAACATCCTTCAGGAAATCCACTTACCATGGCTGCAGATATATCGAGCGCGAAAAGCGAAATAATCGCCAACAACGACATTCTAAAATTCATAAAAAAATCCTATTAAATACAGTGGTTAAAATAGTTCCACTAATACCAACAGGATACTTACTAACTCACTTGCCATGGTTCAAACCAATCAGATCAAGTCAGTTGATAAAACACACTATTTCTAGGGGCTTAACTAACGACATTGATCGGAACTTCTGAGATATAGAGCTTGGGCAGCATTTTTACATTGAGCTCATTCAGTTCATTCTGCAAATCGCGATTGGAAAATCTTGAAGTCACTAAAATAGCATTTTCAACTGCCGCCTGACTAATGACATCCAGCCCATCGAGCTCTTGATGCAGAAGTTCATAATCAGCAAGCAAAATAGTTTTATTTTTTTGTTCGTCCTTTAGTTGATGTATGTAGCTCAACGCTTCTTTTCCTTGTTCAAAATATTTCAAGGTCGCATCCTGAAATTTATCTCTCAAGCGCAACTCCCAGGCCTTATGGATGGAGGGATCGTCATCCAAAATTACAATCATGCCCTTGTCAAATATGTCTAATACTTCAGCGACCCAATGTGGTTGTTCTTTTTTATTGAAGCTCAGTTTAATTTTTGTGCCGACATTTTGAGAGGAATCAATAGCCAAACTTCCGCCATTGCGCTGCAATGTATCGCGCACCTGAGCATAACCAATGCCATGCCCTTCAGCTTTTCCTTCAGTAACAGAAATATCATTCATGATCTTCTCGACCACATGTTGCGACATTCCCTTTCCATTGTCCTCGACAACAATATCGATGGAAGTTCCACTGACATTGAGGCAAACAGTAATAATACCGTGCCTCTTCTCACAGGCCTCTACAGCATTATTTATTAAATTTGAAATCATGCGCTTAAAAGCAGCCTCGCTGGCAAATAAGAACGCTAGGTAGCCTGCTGGATTGATCGATATTCTAAACTCAACATCAAGATTAAAAAATTCATATTTCTTCTCAGAAATAATTTCCTGAAGCGCTAGGGATATTTGAAAATTATTTTTTTCAAATTTATTTTGCTCTTCATTTTTTTTATTTCTCTCTGGCCAATATTTTTCCAACAAATTATTGGCAATATCATTAATTCGTTTTGATGCACCATTGATAACATCACGAATCTCTTCGGGAATATTTTTTGTGTAAGAAGATAAAATCAATAAACTTGCAAGAGGCGATCGTATATCGTGTACTGCCTGATCTATGATCTCTTTAAATATCTTCTGCTCTTTGATCAATTTATTCTGATAGCTATTTTCAATCTCTAAGCGTTCGTTTTCGTTGCGCAGACGCTCTGCTTCTTTTTCTGCCGTAGTGTCAATTGAAGTGCCAACAATACCAATGACCGCTCCGTCATCATTATAAAGCGGCGCTTTTATGGATGAAAAATATTTGACTTGGCCGGTTGTAATATCATTAATTTTCTCTTCTTGCGCCAACACATTACCCGTATCCATAACAAGGTTATGATGATTCAAAATATGTTCGGCTATGTCAGTTGAATAAAATTCATATGGAGTTTTACCCACTATAGCTCTTGAGGTACCAATCGCCTTAAGACAGTGCTCATTAATTCCTAAAACTACTCCATTTCTATCATGCCAATAGACAGGCACTGGCAGCGCCGGAGCTGCTACTTCCAAAGCTCTAAAAATTTTACTTTGCTTAAAAGAAAGTGGACGGGTATTAGTTCTTAATTGTTCATAACAGTGTTTAACTTCCCCTTTCTCAAAATCAGCATAATAATGATTAACAGCAAGAGGGTCATCTGGTTCATACTTAAATGCATGCTCCATGGTCAATGGATATCCAATTCTCTGGTAGAATTTTTTCAGAAAATTATTATGAGTGCAGCAGCTCAGAGAAAAACCTTTTTCGTAGCAATAGCGAAAAACTTCCAAAAACAAATTCTTAATGATTCCTGGCGTAATGTACTGAGGCAAAATAGCAAACTTGGTCAGCTCATAACACTTGTCCTTATTCTGAGGCAAAAAAGCATGGAGAACTTTGCTATCCTCATAACCTTCAAGCTCCAATTTATTATCGCTATCAACCCCTTGAATACGGATACACGAAACGATTTGAGAATTTTCAAAAACACCAAACCAAGTTGAAATATCAACAAATCTATCGAGCAAAAGTTTTTTGCCGTTGCGTTCTTCAATTCTTAAATGCGAGGGATTATCAGGCAAGAATTTCCAAGCCATCCTTTCAATATAAACGTGGTACAAAAGGTTGCACGCACTTTCAATTTCTTCTCGTGTCGTTAGTCTACGAATATTTTTCATGGTCATTATTTTCAGTTTAAGTTATGGATATTTATTACAAATTTCTACCATATGGCATATATAATAAACGCATCAACATGCAATACCAGGGCGTTCTGCTTTATGATATTTTTCATATTTCTCAAAAGATTATTCTTGCAAACACATTACAATTCCAACCTAATCATTTTTAAATACATAAAATACGCACTAACTATATCGTTTATTAACATAAATTCATTTTCCTGATGGGCAACTTCTAACGATCCCGGGCCAATCAACATAATCTCCGATCCCACATCGCGCAGATAAGGAGCATCTGAGCCAAAGCCTGCAATAAAGGTGGGAACTCCATCGGGTATTTTATAATCAAAAGGATCACTCCTAGAAAAAATTTCTAAGCGAGTATTAGAATTTAAATGAGACTGCAAACTAATCAGAATTTGCTCCGCCGATTCACTAAGTCTCATGATACACTGCGCTCGAGCTTCGGCAGCAAAGGTGTTGCGAGCCCTTCCAGCTTTAAGCATACCAATATTAAGCAGGGTTTCACCAAAACGATCGTTTTTAGGCCATCTTTCTTTGAGCATCGATTCAAGCACGTGAATCATATCATGGCTTGCCGAAAAACCATGAGCAGGCAAGGAGCTATGCGCTTCTTTTCCCTGTACAACAATATCAAAAACCAAACTTCCCTTTTGAGCACGTGCAGCTTTCAGGGATGTCGGCTCACCAACAATAACAGTGCGAGCGCGTCCTTTTAATAAGGCATTGCATTTCTTTGCTCCGTCGCTCGCCTCTTCTTCTCCAACGGTGAGCAACACTGCAACATCATCTACACCTTCGTTTTGCATTTTTTTTAAAACAAGCAGCATGCATGCGGCAATACCTTTAGCATCACACGCCCCACGACCTTTCAATAAGCCATCCTCGATCGATGGAGCAATGAAAGGAGGAACCGTATCCACATGAGTACACAACAGAGTTCGGTACAGCGGACGCTTTTTGACAGCAATCAAGAGATTGAATCTTTTTGTATCAAGCGAAATTTTTTCACAGTGGAAATTATGTTTGCGTGACCATTGCACTATAAAATCTAACACTGCCCCTTCGTCAAAAGTAAGCGAAGGAATATCACATAAAGAAAAAGCCAAATGAGAAAGAGATTCTTCTAAATTATTCTCCAAGATGACTCGCTCCAAAAATATCAAATTGCTCTTGGTGAAACGATCCTCTAGGACGTACAACTATCTGCTTACCAATGCTTTCTTCTATTTTTTCCAAATTATCGTGCTCTTCACCATAAACCAAATCCACCACTTCAGGATGAGCATGCACGATTATACACGGCTCAAATAAATTCTTTCCCCTGGTAAGAAGCTGACGAAAAATTTCATAAACGATAGTTTGTTTTGATTTAAGGGTGCCCTTCCCATCACAGTAAAAACACTGCTCACACATTCTTCTTTCTAGACTCTCTCTCGTGCGCTGACGCGTCATCTCCACTAATCCAAGCTCACTAATTTTATCCACCTTACAACGAGCTCTATCTTTTTTAAGCGCCTCTATCAAAGCGTTCAAAACTTTATCTCGATCGCTTTGTGTTTCCATGTCAATAAAATCGACAATCACCATTCCACCAATATTTCGCAAGCGCAATTGGTAGGCTACCTCTCTTACTGCTTCGAGATTGGTCCTAAGAATGGTGTCTTCAAGATTTCTCTTTCCTACGAAGCGTCCGGTATTAATATCGATAACGGTCAGTGCTTCAGCTTGATCAATAATAAGATACCCGCCTGAACGAAGCCAAACTTTTCGACTCATGGCGCGAGCGATTTCCGACTCAACCCCGAATGATTCAAATATTGGCTCGTTTCTGTCGTATAGTTCAAGCTTTTCAGCCATCGGTGGGTAAAAAATTTCAAAAAACTTTTTTGCTCGTTCGTAAGCTTCTTGACTATCGACAACAATGCGACTTAGCGAATCATGAGGCATATCTCGAGCACATTTTAATAAAATATCAAGCTCTGGCTGCACCAATGCAGGTGCTTTCAAAGTTTTAAGACGACTTTGCACTTCTGACCACAGTGAAACGAGATAATCGCAATCAGCTAATATTTTCTCGTCAGCCACACCCTGGGAAACAGTGCGCGACACAAAACCGCTTTCAGAAGGTTTTTTTTGAAGAAGAAGAGATTTCAAGCGCTCTCTCTCTTCATCTTCTATAATTTTTCGGCTAATGCCGATGTGATCATAGTTCGGCATAAAGACAACATGCCTACCAGGAATAGAAATATTACAGCTGATCCGCGGCCCCTTAGTTCCTATGGGATCCTTGGTTACTTGTACTAAAATTTCTTGCCCTGGCCTCAGCAATTCTTCGATTTTATGACGTTCTTTTGCTGTTTTCTTGTGTTTGAAAGATATTTCTTGAACCTTTTCCTCTTCATGCTCCTGCGCTTCATCAAAATTTGACCGCGCATGTTCTTCTAATGCATCATTTGGATCAAGACTAGGCTGAGATCTAACGACATCTCCAACATACAAGAAAGCAGCTTTACCAATACCCAACTCTACGAAAGCGGCCTGCATTCCTGGCAAAACTCTTTGAACTTTACCAAGATAAATATTGCCAACTAAGCCACGATCGGCATGACGTTCAACCATTAGCTCTGTTACGACACCGCCTTCAAGTAAAGCGATTCTGGTCTCAAACGAGGCCTCATTTACGATCAGCTGGTCACTCACAGTTTTTCCTCAGGTTAAAAATCGATATTTCTTAGCGCTCTTTAGTTCGCCGTGTTCTTTTTCTCAAAGACATTCCCACACTCATGCGCTTAAGATTGGCAATTGACTCAATCCGTCGCTCTGCCATTGTTTTTGCGGCATTAAGTGTCGATATTTTTTCGTTTTCTGCAATCATCAGCACCTGCTCTACTATATCGTAGATGGTAGCAGCCTGAGCCAAGGCGTGCTTACGATTATAACCGGCCAACTCATTCGAGACATTGATCAAACCACCGGCACTTACGACAAAATCCGGCACATAGGTAATTCCTCTATCTTGCAATCGCACACAATCACTGTCTTCCTGGGCCAAAACATTATTTGCTGATCCCGCAACGATTTTACACTGCAGACGCGGAATGGTATCCCCGTTAAGCGTTCCCCCTAAGGCGCATGGTGCAAAGATATCGCAGGGGAAGTCATAAATTTCATTCACCGACACAAAATCTACTGACTCGTATTCGCTTTTTACTCGTTTAATACGCTCTTCATCAATATCTGAAACTACAACATGCGCTTGCTCACTAAGCAGGTGAGCTATCAGGTGAAAACCTACCTGGCCTACACCCTGTAACACCACGGTCCGTCCTTTTAAGCTATCACTGCCATAATCTTTTTTCAGAGCAGCTCGCATACCGTGATAGACCCCTAATGCTGTCACCGGACTTGGATCGCCCGAGCCTCCTAAGGCACGTGTAATCCCTGTTACGTGCTCGGTCTCCATACGGATCCACTCCATATCTTTTACGGTCGTGCCTACGTCTTCAGCAGTAATGTAGCGTCCAGCCAAACTGTCAATAAAACGACCAAAAGCGCGAAATATTGACTCGGATTTCATGCTTTTAGACTCACCAATAATTACTGCTTTACCACCACCAAGATTAAGACCGGCCGCTGCAGCCTTGTACGTCATTCCTCTAGAAAGACGTAAAACATCATCAAGTGCATCTTCTTCGGTTTGATAATTCCACATTCGGCAACCGCCCAGAGCTGGGCCTAAGACGGTATTATGAATCGCGATTATCGCTTTTAAACCCGATCGTTTATCAAAACAATAAACAACTTGTTCATGTTCTTTGGATTTCATTTTTTCAAAAATGCTCATCTTATATTGTTTCCTAATTTTACACTTCAATGTGGCCGCAAAACACTTCCACGGCAGCGCCTGATTGGGTAATTCTAAACCTAGCACTCGATCGAGAACATACTAGAGGGTCAAGCTTTAAGAAAATATCTCCTCCTAGCTGGTGAATAGTTGTCGATGAAATATCATCATGCATAGCTAAAGCCATGGCTGCAGCGATAGCTCCACTACCACAACTTTTCGTAAAGCCCACTCCTCTTTCATGCACCATCGACCGTCGCGTTCCTCGCGACACAAACCCAAGATTAAAATTTTCCCAGTCATAATAGTTTTGTTTAATCACAGCGAGCATCGCCTCTGCTTCGTATTCCTTTTCAAAAACAAAAACGAGGTGATCATTTCCCAAACTTGCTTTGTAGACCTCTGTAGCTTGCCCTAAAAAATTAGTATTTTCAATGTGATCAATCAAACACTCACCCATGTCGACAGATACATAGTGAGCCTTTTTAGTACATGTGTACGTTCGTTGCCCAAGCTCTATATCCAATATATTGCCCACTATTTCTTGTCTCTTAAATCCCCACTGAGCCGCACAACGCAAACCATTGCCGCAATTTTGAGCAATGCTTCCATCAGCATTAATAACGTGCATCATCAAATTTTGCTTTGTCTTTTGATTTTCTTTAGGGTTTGTATCACCTGCCGCGTCCACCAATAAAATTCCATCTGCCCCAATACCACGGTGACGATCACACAAAAATGAAGCCCGCTTTACCAACCAATCAATTTGCTGTCTAAGGCTTGATGATATTTTTTCTCCCTCGATAATAATAAAATCGTTACCATTGGCATTATATTTAGTAAAACTAAGACCGCTGTTCTCATTTATAGATTCATAATTATAAAGAGGTTTTTCATGCATAAAAAATCCTTACTATTTCTCTTAGTACACCTAATTTATTTATCAGGCTGCATCAGCATAAAAAGCAATGATATGATTTCTACCAACAAAAAAAACCAGCCACAATACTGGTTAAAGAGCTCTGCATTTGTCGGCAACTTTTATGATGATGATCAAATAAAATTAATTGATATAAAACCATTCTCAACTATCGATGAAGCCACTACCGTTGATGGTTTTCAGCTACTTCCCCCTCCTCCATCTCATATAATTCCTGCGGGTACGCTCGTTAAAATTGTTTCCATCTCCCACCCAACCCTTCAAGAAAAGCTAAAAAGACCTCTTTATTCTCCGAGAAGCAATATTTGGGTTTTATTTCAAGTAGCCAAAGAAAGAGGGCGGGTAAATATTTTTAATCCTGAATTACATATCCTGATCATTCCGCAAGCGCTTAAAAGCGATGAACAGATCAAGAGCTACCTGGCTCGATACCTAAGTACCCACAACCCTAATCAGTGGATTTTAAAAGAGCCTTCGCATATTCAGCAAGCCATCTGGCAAAAGCACCCTATTGTGGGAATGAACAAGGATCAAATCGAAGCATGCCTGGGTTCGCCGCTTAAAAAGCAATTCATAAAGGAATCTAACAAAAATGACATTCAAGAGCTCTGGCATTTTGACGATTATTTTATTTTTTTTGATAAAGAAAAAGTCATAAAAATAAGCTCACTAAAAAATATGGCAAAAATGAATGAAAATAAAAACGCTCTTACAAATTTCCAGCAGGCAAGTAATTCGTGATATCCCCTCAGTTAATACCTGCAAGACCATCAGCAAACTTAGGCAATTTTTAGCTTGATTAGCAAAAACGACAAAAATTCCTGGAAAATTTATGAAACCTCTGCCTCTGCTGACTTATCTTTTCTCAAATATATGTTTGGAATTTTAAAGAAATAGATCACGCTTCGAGTTGCAAAAATTCCTATCGCCGTAATCACTAGCGCATACTTAATAAAACGAGTTTGGGCAGCATGAGATTGGTTGATCAAAAATAAAGATAAGAGCAGCCCCCAGAATATGGCTATTTCAGGTAAGATGCCACCTCTCAACGCCATGATTTCTCTATTTTTCCCAATGATATCACGCAGAATTCCGCCACCCGTGCCAGTCACTAGAGCAAAGAAGGGTCCCCACAGCCATAGTGGATTCACTTTAGCCACCACTGAAACAACGATACCAGAAATAGTAAATGCAGCTAAACCTAGGGCTTCGGAAAATGCCAAAACGTGCACAAGCCAATTTTGTCTACCCAGATGCGAAAAAACCGGCCACTGTAGCCGCTCCATAATTCTCACAAAAAAGAATGCTATTACTATGACACAAAGCACCATGATAAAGTTGCTTGGATTGGCCATAGCTCTCACAGGAAAACGATCAAAAACCAAATCGCGCACTACGCTTCCGCCTAAGGAAGGCAACACCGCAAGCATTGCTGTTCCAAAAATCGTTGCTCTATCCCTATAGGCAATAACGAGCCCTGATACAGCCATTCCCAAAGCACCAATAAATTCGAACAGACGAAACCATATGGTATCAACTGTCTGCAAAAGCACCACTGGATAAAAATAAAACTCTACAATCTTGGCCATTTCGCCACTGCTCACTAATTTATTGATCGCAATATTTACAGAATTTACAATATCAATATTCACCACTTTTTTACTAAAAATAAAATATACTGGAGTTTTTATACCAAGCTCTATTTCAGTAAATTTTGAACCAAGCGACATACGCCAGATAGCCGTCGACCCAGAAATTCTATCGGCAAAAAAACCATCAATTTTTTTCTGGTTAAGCTTCTCTACATTCTCATTATCGTTTGTTGAAAATATAACGAGGCCAGTTTCTACATTTCTTTTAATCCACTCGTTAATAATTTTATTTCCATATACAAAACCACGCACGACTCCAATTTTAACACTGTTTTTTTCTATATATTTTATAAGTTCATTTACATCTGAAAAATCAAATTTATCCTGGTCGCTGCGTCGCACAAATAAAGAATTTTCTTCATACCTATATGGGATGGAATAGTAGGCGAACTCGGCCCTCTCCTCTGTATAAGTTGCACCCGCAGCATAATCTACTTCGCCATTTTTAATTCTTTCAATATGATCATGCCATGGAATTGGCTTCAACTCAGGCTGCATATCAGCTTCTTCAAATACTTTTTTTGTTATCTGAATATCTAAACCGACAAGACTGCTTTCATCTTTTGGCTTGGCTAAATACTGGTAAGGGTCCCACCAATACCAGCCTCCGCTAAGCTTTACTTTGCCGTGATCAAGCAGCTCGCCATGAGCAACCGATCCACAACATAACAATAAAAACAGATATTTTAATACTCTCATTTCAAAATAATATTACAAGAAAATTTTTTACACTAAATTTTTCAATTTTATTACTTATTACACTATCAATCTGCAGGTTTTCTAAAATATAAATTTGGAACTTTAAAAATCTGCACAACTACCCTTGTTAAAAAGACTCCAGCGACGGTAATTATAACCGCCCATTTAATGAGACGGGTTTCAACATTTTGTGACTGATAAATAAGAAAAAGCGACAAAAAGAATCCCCAGACAACTACTATCTCGGGCATCAATATCCCTTTAAGACTCATGATTTCTCTTTGCTTACTGAGAAGATCGCGCAAGATTCCTCCCCCAACCCCTGTTACCAAAGCAAAAACTGGTCCCCATAACCACAAAGGCTCAACTCTCACCATCACTGAGACAACGATTCCAGAAACAGTAAACGCCGAAAGACCTAAGGTATCTGAAATTCCCAACAATAAAGATTGCCAATTTCGATGATATTCAAGAAATTGAGGTTTCACACCATAACGCTCACTTACCCTAATAACAAAAAAACCAATAAGGACCGTTAGCATAACAGCATAAAGATAGCTGGGATATTCAATAGCGCCGATAGGAAAACGATCAAATATGACATCTCGCACAATCCCACCACCCATCGATGGAAGCAACGCCAAAACAAATGTTCCAAACAGCGTGGCTCTATCTCTATAAGCAATGACCAAACCTGAAATGGCAAAAGCTATTGTTCCTATAAATTCAACAATGCGAAACCACAGCGCATCAACCGTTTGTAAAAGCAAAATGGGGTGAAGATACCACGAAACAATTTTGTTGTATGCTTTGCTTTCATGAAGCATATCGATAGCCTGGTTAAATTTTTCCACCATGGCTGGAGATACTGTTTTTTTACTAAACATAAGATGAATTGGAGTTTTTAGACCTAACACCACTTCGTTGACTTGTTTACCAAGACCTTGACGCCAAATTGCGGTAGCTCCCACTAGCCTGTCAGCTAAAAATCCATCTATTTCTCCATTCAGAAGCTTTTTTAGACTGCCGTAATCATCTGCTGATGGATTAATCAAAGCTTGATTATCTGGATCGCTCACCCACTCATTGATTCTTGGATCAGCATAAATAAAACCATCTACAACACCAAGACGAAATGATTTTAGTTTGATGTCTCGTAATAATTCGCTCACCCCTTCAAATTGTAATACGCCTTCTTCACCTCTTCTTACAAACAATGAGTTTTCTTCAAAACGATAGGGTTTAGAAAAATAAACGTATTCACTACGCTCTTGCGTGAACGTTGCACCCGCAGCAAGATCGCGTTTCCCTGATTTGAGATCCAACTGATGTTGTCTCCACGAGACTTCATTGTACACGACTTCTTTATTCAAAATTTTGAATATTTCTCTTACCAGCTCAACATCCAAACCTGTCAGAGTAGGCCTTTGATTTTCTTCATTTTTTACATATTGATAAGGATCCAACTGATACCAACCAGCAATATATTTATTTTTTTCTGGTAAAAGTTCTTCAGCATGCATGCGATGAGATGTCACACAAAACATCACATAAACAATAATAAATTTTAAAATCTGCTTTCCCATTTTAATATTATATTTATTCTATAACTAAAGGCTAAACAATTGTCACCAAAGCCTATAAAAATATTTCCAAAGTCTTGGCTAACTAATTATTCATGATTATAAGACGGGAGATCATTGTAGACCTCAGGTTCTTTATGAGTTTTTCTTTTTCTCATAAATCAGCTGCAATCTGTTTCTTTCTCATCCCAAGTTGCAAAAAATATTATGACATTTTTAAACACTTCTCACACAAAGGAGAGCACTGTGGAAACTCAAAAACATTCTACTTTTAATGATGGAACGGAAGTATTTTTCATTCTTAAAAATCAAAACGTAGTTAATAATCAAAAAACCCTTCCAAACGATTTCTACGTCAAGGGCATAATGGAAAATGGTCGTTTTAAAGCCACGAGCCAGGTTTTAGGGCTTGGGGAATTGGCGACTCAAGGACGCTATGGATGGATAGAGCTCAACAGCAAAGAATTTTTCCCCATGGAATCGGATCAAAAAGCTAACACTCCTTTTGTCAAAGGCTACATGACCGATAGCGGTTTTTACCCATCAGAACGCGAAGTAATAGATGCACCATAAGCCCTGATTCTGCGAGAAAAGCACATGCGTTATTTTAATCATTCGCCTGATTCCATCCACTTTATGCTGAAAACAATTGGCAAAAAGTCACTTGATGAATTGGTATACTCTATCCCCTCAAAGCTCAGAGTTAATCAAGATCTTACTCTCCCATCGGCCATGGATGAGCTTCAGCTCAAACAGGAATTCACCAAGCGAACTACTATGCCTGGAATGAAAAATTTCATTGGCGCAGGTGCAACGCAACACTTCGTACCAGAATGGGTATCACAGCAATTGCTCAGGGCTGAGTGGTATACATCTTACACCCCATACCAGCCCGAAGTTTCCCAAGGTACGCTTCAAGCAATTTTTGAATTCCAATCTATGGTGGCATCGCTTTTTGGCCTCGAAATTGCTAATGGCTCCATGTACGATGGAGCAACAGCTTTGGTTGAAGCCTTACTCATGGCTATCAGAATAACTGGCAAAAAAAATATTGCCATTTGCCAGACGCTGCATCCAGAGTATCGAGCAACTCTGAAAACTTATTTAGAGCCCATCGGAGTCAATATCACTGAAATACCGTTTAATTCGCTAGGAGTAAGTGATCTTGAATTTTTGGAGTCTCTTTTAAAAAGCCATGAGCTCGCTGCTGTTGCTTTTTCTTCTCCAAATTTCTTTGGGCGTATCGAAATGTGTCAAGATTTTCACTCGCTCCTCCACTCACAGCAAACATTGCTCATCGCCTGCACTACCGATCCGAGCGCATGCGCACTGTGGCCATCCTTTGGCTTTGGTGGAGCAGATATAGCAGTAGGAGAAGGTTTGGGATTTGTCGGCTCCCTTAATTTGGGCGGACCTGGTGTGGGTCTTTTGGCGAGCAAAAAAGCGTTTTTAAGACAGATCCCAGGAAGGCTGGTGGGTTACACAAATGATAAACGTGGCCACTCATCCTATTGTTTAACTCTCTCAACAAGGGAGCAACATATTAGACGGGAGAAAGCTACCTCCAATATTTGCACCAACCACAACCTCTGTGCTTTAGCCTTTGCCATGAGTATGTCTGCCTATGGTAAGAGTGGGCTTAAAAACCTTGCTATGAGAAATATAAAGAAGACTCTGCTTTTTAGAAAATATCTCAGACAAATGCATGTGGCTATTGAATTTAATGGTCCACACTACAACGAAAGCGTTATCAACCTAAAAAATGATTCTATTCTTGATGAGCGTTTGGCTGAAGCTCGCAAATACAAGCTGGCTGCTGGATTAAAACTTTCACGTTTCTATCCTTCTTTGGCTGGCCACTTACTCGTCAATACGACCGAACTCCATAGCGATCAAGATATAAAAAAACTAGCAACTATTCTTAGTGGTGCATCTCATGAATAATAGAAAATATGCAAGTTTAGGTGTTGAAGTACATGAATCGCTGATTTTTGAACGTTCTTTGCCTGGGGTGTCTGGCATCGATTTCTTTGAAGATCAGCCCGATGAAAATATCGCTACAGAAGAGTTTAAAAAAGCTTTGGGCGATCGTCAAAGAAATCTGGATGATGAACTTCTATTACCCCAGATAAGTGAACCTGATGCGGTGAGGCACTATACACGATTGAGCAAAAAAAATTTTTCAATCGATGCTAATAGCTATCCTTTGGGCAGCTGCACCATGAAATATAACCCCAAAGTGCATGAATGGGCAGCTCGAATGCCAGGCATTTCTGAATTGCATCCCTATTTTTTAGAACACGATATCCAACCTGCTCTAGAAATCTACTATGAGCTGCAGGAATTTTTAGCTAAAATAGGTGGCTTTGATGCCGTCTCTTTGGCTCCCTCCGCCGGAGCGCAGGGCGAATTTGCGGGCCTTGCCATGATAAATAAAGCTCTCAAAGATCGCGGTGAGAATAGACACAAAATCTTGGTTCCTAAATCTGCTCACGGGACAAACCCTGCTACTGCAGCTTATTTTTCCTATGAAGTTATCTCACTGGACATCGGGCAAGATGGCCGCGTTATCACTTCCCAAGTGGCAGAACTGATGGATGATTCCTGCGCAGGTATCATGCTCACCAATCCCAATACCTTAGGCATCTTTGAATCAGATATCGCATCTATAACCCAAATTGTACATGAGCGTGGTGGCTATGTTTATGGCGATGGGGCAAACCTTAATGCTTTGATGGGATTGACACGACCCGGTGATTGGGGAGTTGATGTCATGCACTTTAATCTCCACAAAACCATGACAACTCCTCACGGAGGTGGCGGACCTGGCTGTGGCGCCCTTGGGGCAGCTAAAAGCCTTGCTCCCTATTTACCAATACCCATAGTGAAAAAAAACGAACAGAATTATCACGTTGCAGAGTGCCCGCAGTCTATTGGTCGTATCCGAAGCTTTTTTAGTAATTTTGCCATGGTAATAAGGGCGTGGTGCTATATAAAATCTCTTGGCTCCCAAGGCTTGAAAGAGGCATCTTTATTAGCCATATTAAATGCAAATTATATTCGAGCTCAACTCGAGCCGTACTACCATCTGCCTTACAAAAGCGACTGTCTTCATGAGGTGGTTTTTAGCGATAAAAAACAAAATGAATACGGAGTAAATGCGCTGGACATTGCTAAAAGAATTATTGATTTTGGCATTCACCCTCCAACCATGTATTTTCCCCTCAACGTAAAAGGTGCGCTCATGATCGAGCCGACCGAAACAGAGTCACTTTATGATCTAAACGCCTTAATCAATGCTTTTATTGAAATTGCTAAGGAAAGTAAGCACACACCAGACTTTGTAAAAAATGCGCCCCATAACACCTCACTTTTGCGTCCAGATGAGGTCAAAGCTGCCAGAAATCCAATACTTAGCTATCAAGAATTGCAAAAACTCCACCAGCAAAGTGAGGATAAAACCCAAAGCCCATCGGATAAAGTTCTCTTTGCCGCGGCATAATTTTTGACAGTTCCCCTCAGCCTTGCTGCCTTGACACTGGCAATCAATATTCTACCGTGACCAAATCAGTACTAACTTGGTACTATTTGGTTAAAGAAATGTTTAAGATTGCCAGATTAACAGATTACGGAGTCGTGCTTTTGGGCTTTTTAGCAAGTCGACAAGCACAATCGCCTATCTCTGCTCGCGATCTTTCAAAAGCTTCTGGTCTTCCCCTGCCAACGGTAAGCAAACTTTTAAAATTGCTTGCCAAGCATAAAATTGTCAGCGCTACCCGCGGTACGAGCGGAGGATATCAATTATCTCTCCATCCTGATCAGGTTTCGCTTTTAGAAATAATTGAAGTTTTTGAAGGCAGCCAATCCACCATTTCGTGTTTGAGCTTGCACCATCAAAGATGCCCACTCGATGGCCATTGCCCACAAAGAAATGGGTGGCAGATTGTTCACAACAAACTTACTCACTTGCTCAAACAAATAAGCTTGTCAGAATTAATCTCTTCTGAAGCTTGTGCACCAACTCTTATTAGAGGAATTAGACATGGCTAGCCCTGAATTGAAAGAATTTACCGAACAGCCCTATGCTTACGGCTTTTCCACTAAGATAGAGACAGAACAAACTCCCCCGGGACTAAGCGAAGAGATCGTTCGCACTATCTCCATGAAAAAAGAAGAGCCACAATGGCTGCTTGATTTTCGCCTCAAAGCCTTCGCTCATTTTTGCACTTTGCTGCGCGAAAATAAAACACCTCAATGGGCTCATCTCAAGATTGCTCCTATCGATTTTAATGATATTGTTTATTATTCAGCGCCCAAGAAAAAGCCTAAGCTCAATAGTCTCGATGAAGTGGATCCAGAAATTCTCAAGACCTACGAAAAATTAGGCATTCCATTGCATGAACAAAAAATGCTCGCCAATGTTGCTGTGGATGCGGTCTTTGACAGTGTTTCGGTTGCCACCACATTTAAAGAAAAACTAAAAAGCGCCGGAGTAATTTTTTGTAGTTTTTCTGAGGCCGTTAAAGAGCATCCAGAACTGGTTAAAAAATATTTAGGCTCGGTTGTTCCCTATACTGATAATTTTTATGCCTGCCTTAACTCAGCAGTGTTTAGCGATGGATCATTTTGCCTAGTTCCCAAAGGTGTGCGCTGCCCTATGGAGCTTTCCACTTATTTTCGTATCAATGCTTCAAATACTGGGCAATTTGAACGAACCTTGATCATCGCCGAAGATGATGCAGTGGTAAGCTACCTCGAAGGCTGTACTGCTCCAATGCGCGATGAAAATCAACTGCATGCTGCTGTTGTTGAATTAGTAGCACTAAAAAATGCCCATATAAAATATTCCACTGTGCAAAATTGGTATCCCGGAGACAAAGACGGTAAAGGTGGAATCTATAATTTTGTGACCAAACGAGGAGTATGCTCGGGCGACAACTCAAAAATTTCTTGGACTCAAGTAGAAACAGGATCTGCTATTACCTGGAAATACCCCAGCGTTATTTTGAAAGGCGACAACTCCGTTGGTGAATTTTATAGCGTCGCGGTAACCAACAATCACCAACAAGCAGACACCGGAACCAAGATGATCCACTTGGGAAAAAATACCAAAAGCACAATTATCTCCAAGGGGATTTCAGCTGGCTTGAGTCAAAACTCCTACCGTGGACTTGTAAAAGTAAGCCCTAAAGCGCAAAACAGTCGTAACTTTTCCCAGTGCGACTCTCTCCTCTTTGGTTCTGCATGTGGTGCGCATACTTTTCCCGTTATTGAAGCGCACAATTCAACAGCTCATATAGAGCACGAGGCAACCACTTCAAAAATTTCAGATGAACAGTTATTTTACTGCCGCTCACGCGGGCTTTCGGATGAAGATGCGGTGAGTCTTATTGTAGGTGGTTTTTGCAAGCAGGTATTTCAAAAACTTCCCATGGAATTTGCTGTTGAAGCACAAAAATTACTCGATATTAGTCTTGAAGGAGCAGTGGGTTAAATGTCTACTTTGCTATCTATAAAAAACTTAAGTGTATCAGTTGACAATCATCAAATACTCAAAGGTTTGAATCTTACAGTAAACAAAGGTGAGGTGCATGCCATCATGGGACCTAACGGTTCGGGCAAAAGCACTTTAGCTCATACCTTAGCGGGAAAAAATGATTATCACGTCGACGGTGGTTCTATAGAATTGTTAGGCCAATCGGTCTTGGAGCTGAATGCCGATGAACGCGCTCGTTTAGGGATCTTTCTTGCTTTTCAATATCCGGTGGAAATCCCTGGAGTAAACAATGCTTATTTTCTAAGGGCGGCACTCAATTCAGTAAGACGATCCCGAGGACAAAGTGAAATTGATGCCATTGATTTTTTGTCATTAGTTCGCAGCAAATTAACCGATTTAAAAATGGATGAACGCTTTTTGAATCGAGCAGTTAACGAAGGATTTTCTGGCGGTGAAAAAAAGCGTAATGAAATTTTGCAAATGGCTATTCTTGAGCCACGTCTGTGCATATTGGATGAAACCGACTCTGGGCTTGATATCGATGCTTTAAAAATTTGTGCTGACGGTGTTAATGCTTTGCGCAACGAAGAGCGAGGTATGATCGTGGTCACTCACTACCAACGCCTTCTCAACTATATTGTTCCTGATTTCGTTCATGTGTGTGTCGATGGACGTATCATTGAATCAGGAGGCAAAGAACTTGCGCTTAAATTAGAAAACGGCGGTTATGATTCCTTTATTACCAAGGCTAAAAATAACGGCCTGGAGGTAATAAAGTCATGAGCGAGCTTCATCCATGTTTTGATTCGGCCTATGTGGTGCATATAAAAAGCGATGGCTGCGTAAATCACGATCCTCGTCTCAACTGTTTCGTTAATTCTAATTCAGCCTTAATGATCGACGTTGATAAAACACTTAGTGCTCCAATTATTATCCACTACCAAACTAATATTTCAGTCGATGTGAACATACAAAAAAACACTCACATTCATCTCTTGGAATATTTTGATGGTATAGCCAGATCATCAGGATCAACAACAACTTCAGTGACTGTAGCAGATAATGCTCAGGCGCATTTTTATCAAGTCTCACAGGTAGATACCCAGTCTAAGGTCGAACACAAACGGCGTGCTTGCGTGCAAAAAAATAGTTATCTATCAAATCATATTTTTAATTTATCTTTGGGAGTATTTGCTCAATCTATAGATATCAAGCTTGAGGGAGAATCTGCCAATACTGATTTTTTTCTACTGGATCAATTAAGCCAATCAGCTCAAACCGAAACCCTGCTTAAGGTTTTGCACCAAGGAAAAGATAGTGAGAGTCGACAGTTGGCTCGTACAATCTATGCAGATCAGACTCAAGGAAAATTTTTGGGCAAAGTGATCGTTGATAAAGATGCAAGCAAAAGCTCTGCCCAACAGCATTACAAAACTTTATTGTTGAGCGATAAGGCCAAAGCCAGTGTATTGCCACAACTTGAAATCAATAATGATGACATCAGCGCTTCTCACGGTGCCAGTATCGGAGAACTCGATCACAACATGCTTTTTTACCTGCAATCTCGTGGTATTGATCCCATCTTAGCTAAAACACTTTTGGTATCTGCCTTTAGTTCTGAAATCACCGACACTATCTCGCAGAAAGATATCGCTCTATTCGTCAAAGACAAAGTAAAAGATTCTCTTAAACGATCGCTTGGAACATGATATGACAAATGATTTGGATCTCAGTGTTTTAAGAAAAGATTTTCCAGCCTTGCATCAAAAGGTTTATGGGCACCCTTTGGTCTATTTTGATAATGCGGCAACCGCGCAAAAACCACAGTGCGTTATCGATGAGGAACTTTCTTATTATCAAAATTTTGCTGCTAACGTTAACCGCGGCGCACATTATTTAAGCGAAAAGGCCACCAGCAAATACAACCAAGCTCGAGTGCGCGTGGCTCAATTCATTAATGCTCAAAGCCCATCAGAAATTATTTTCACTCGCTCTACTACCGAGAGCATTAATCTTTTAGCAAGTTGTTTAGGAAAATTTTATTTTCAGCCAGGCGATGAAATTATTCTCACCCAAATGGAACATCACTCCAATATCGTTCCGTGGTATTTGCTTGCAAAAGAACTAAATTTAGTTTTACGAGTTACTCCGCTGCACGACGACGGCACCCTTGATTTAGATTGCTACCGCTCACTGTTCAATAAAAAAACTAAGCTCGCAACTTTTATTCATGCATCGAATAGCCTTGGCACTATCAACCCAATCAAAGAAATGGTTGCCATTGCTCGTGCACATAAAACAGCGACAGTCGTAGATGGTGCTCAGGCAATTCATCACTTGCCTGTAGATGTTTTGGATATTGACACGGATTTTTATGCATTTTCAAGCCACAAGCTCTATGGGCCAACCGGCGTAGGTGTGCTTTACGGCAAAAAAAATTGGCTTGATGCCATGCCACCCTATCAAGGCGGTGGTGACATGATCGCATCAGTGAGCTTTGATGCTATCAGCTTTGCTCCTCCTCCTCATAAGTTTGAAGCAGGCACACCAAATATTGCTGGTGTTTTGGGTTTGGCCAAAGCGATCGAATACATCCAAGAGATTGGCTTTCATAAACTTATCGCTTACGAGGAGAAGCTTTCGGCATACTTGCTGGAAAGTCTTAAAAAAATTTCCAAGCTCACCATTATTGGCAATGCGCCCAAACGGGTTCCTTTGGTTTCATTCGTGCTTGAAGGTATTCACCCTCACGATATTAGCTCTATTTTGGATCGCGAAGGTATTGCAGTCAGAGCCGGACATTTATGCACACAGCCACTGATGAAACGTTTTGGCATCAGCGCTTTATCTCGAGCAAGCCTATCTTTTTACAACACAACAGATGAGATCGACCGTTTTGCTGACGCATTTAAACGTGTATTTGAGGTATTTTCACGATGAGTGCTCTATCTAATTTATATCAAGAAATTATCATTGATCATGCTCAGTCACCCAAGAATTTCGGAGAGCTCAATCAAAAGAGTCACCATGCTCATGGCGATAATCCCCTATGTGGAGACACTATCGACATTGATCTTTTTGTAAAAAATGAATGTGTTGAAGAGGTGCGTTTTCGAGGCGATGGGTGCGCTATCTCCAAAGCTTCTGCCTCACTCATGACCGAAAGCATCAAGGGACAGAGTTTAGAAACAATTCAAGATTTGTTTGAAGATTTTCACGGAATGCTGGTTCATGAGCAACATCCCAGCGCAACTCTTAAAAAGTTACAAGTTTTTGAAGGTGTGAAAGAATTTCCTATGCGAGTAAAATGCGCCACCTTATGCTGGCACACCTTAATGGCAGCTCTAGAAAAAAAATCCTCTCATGTGATGACGGAGTAATCTATGCATCGGCTTACTGGTACCGAAGTAGAATTAGTGCGAACGGTCAGCAGTATTCTTATTCCTGATGGAATTGAATCAAGTATTTCTAAAGGGGATAAAGTTTATATTCAGCATGTTTTAGGTGGAATGTTTACTGTTCAAACCGATCAGGGCTATTTGATGCGTGTTGATGGCAAAGATGCGGATGCTTTGGGGCAACCCATTCCCGATGAACGACGCGATATCTCGCTACAAGAAGTAAAAGAAAAGGGCATCGAGGCGTGCGTCAAAGAACAATTAAAAACCTGTTACGATCCAGAAATTCCTGTCAACATTGTCGATTTGGGATTGATCTATGAAAGTGAGATCAAATGCGTTGATAATGATAACGAGCACTTCATCGTTCGCATTGAGATGACCCTCACTGCTCCAGGTTGCGGCATGGGAGAAATTATTAAATCCGATGTTGAGAAGAAAATCCGCGATATTCCCGGTGTGGTCGATGTTGTAGTCGATTTAATGTTTGATCCGCCTTGGGAATCAAGCCTCATGAGTGAAGCTGCTAAACTGCAGCTGGGATTTTTATAGTAATAGCAATTTAATAAATTAACTGCTCTGGCTAAGAGCACTAAAAAAACCGCCCATCAGGCGGTTTTTTTTAAACTCCACAAAAAACTATCTGCTACTGAATAGAACACTCTGCATTTTGTTGTGGTTTTGTTAGCAATGGAACCTCTTCACATTTTCCTTTGGCAAAGCTTATCAAACTAAAATTATTCCATGCTTGTACCGCTGAAGAATCGGCAAGTTTTCCACCCATACTAGCAACCAAAGGCCTTACAATAAAACCAAACCCATCGATCATCTTCACAAAATTTACAATGCTGGAAGCATCAAGCCCTTTCATGAAATCATCGATAGCCATAACTTCTAAGCGTTGTATTCCCTTTCCATAGGTATTCAACAGCAATAGATTATCATCTGTGTATCCGACTATTGAATAGATATGCATAAGTTTTTGCTCTGCATTTACGACGTAATAGGCTAAAACAGGCATATCGTTTTCGATATTTTCTTGAACTATCTCTAGCAGTTCTTCTTTAGTCAATTCATTTTTACTGATCACACACGAATGCTTATTACATTCTTGCAGTTTGCCATCTAGGAATTGAGCCATATCGCGCGGTGTTGCTCCCACGCGAAAATTTCCCTCTTCATCAGTAATCATCTGCTCAATCATCCCGCCTATCATAGGATTATTCCGTAGAGGAGTAGTATTAAGATTCACCGATAGAGGATAATCGCCTGGATTTTGAAAATTCATCGCCTCACATGAAGCACCTGCGCACACCATTGTATGAGCCACCTGATGTAAACCACAACCCCATAGTGTTGTTTGTTCGGGCACTTTGATCGCGTTTTCCAAGTTAGCTTGCTTTATAGTTACAAAATAACCATACTGCTCTTCCATTGCCTGGCTAAAATCACTCGTCCAAGAAACAACGGCAAATAGAGAAAAGAAAACGTATTGAAATGTATTCATGAATCTACTCCAATTTAAAGGCAATAAAAATTATTGCCCATCGGTTTTAATCTATAGATAAAAATAATCAAGTAGGAAACTAAGGAGGCATTCGTGCAATCAATCCAAGATCAATTTGCTCCTCACAATAGATGTTTTGGATGTGGACCAAGCAATTCCAAGGGCTTACAGATCAAGAGCATGGTGGAAAATGATCAATTTTTAGCACACTTCAGACCTCAAGAACATCATCAAGCTTTTGATAATATTTTAAGTGGAGGCATATGTGGTACTTTGCTCGACTGCCACAGCAATTGGTGTGCCGCTTATCATATAATGAAATTGCAAAATATGCCTACCCCCCCGTGCACGGTTACAGCCCGCTACAGTGTTGAACTCTTAGCACCTACTCCAATGGATACAGAGCTCCTTATCAAAGCCCGTCCTATTTCTGTCAGTAACAAAAAGGCTGAAATTGAAGCTGAAATAATCGCTCACGACAAAATAACTGCAAAATGTAAGGGACTTTTTGTCGCTGTTTCTGAAGGGCATGTGGCATACCATCGCTGGTAATTTCAAGGCATAAATTTCCGGATTAAACACCTTAAAAAGATTAACACTCAGTATTTTTTAAATATATTTTTATTTTTTAAATAATTCTCTTTTATACAAAATAAAAACTCTAGAATGCATGAGGTTAAAAACTTGCGCATTTTTAGAGTCTGTGGCTTTAGTTGATTAAACTTTTAGCAAGCAGCCTCTTTTTTGCCGGAGGTCAAATGCTAGGTCATCTCTACTTTATCCTCGCCATATTTTTTATGTCATCTACAAGCTTTGCTACTCAGCAAGACAGATATGTTAAAGGGCGTCTATTGGTCAAAATAGATCCTCAACAGCCCGTTAGTATTCTTAGTGCAACCGCAGCGAGAATAGGTGCTCAAAACATAAGAAGTTACTCAATTGTAGAAGGACTCACTCTTTTTCAATTCGATGACAGCATCAGCATCGAAGAAGCACAGCAAATATTTTTACAAAACCCTTCAGTTATTTACGCTGAGCCTGATTATCTTTATTCAACCAATGAACTAAGCGATCCAAGTTTTGCCCAACAGTGGGCTTTAGAAAATATTGGGCAAAATAGTGGCCTCGTAGATGCCGATATAAATGCTGAAAAAATGTGGCTAATTGAAAAGGGAAGCCAAGATATTGTAATCGGTATTATCGATACCGGTGTTGATTACAATCACGTTGATCTAAAAGACAATATCTGGAGCAATCCTGGTGAGATTCCCAACAACGGAAAAGATGACGATAATAACGGCTACATAGATGACATTCACGGTATTAATGCTATAAACGAAAGCGGTAATCCTATGGATGACAATTCTCACGGAACCCACGTTGCGGGTACCATTGGAGCAAATGCCAATACTATTGGTGTGGTAGGAGTTGCTCAACACGTGAGCATTGCTGCATGTAAATTTCTTTCCAGCAACGGTAGTGGTTCCAATAGCGATGCCATTCAGTGTCTTGAGTACTTCGCCACCCTTAAATCCCGTTCTCAAAATCCTGTAAATCTTGTAGCAACCAATAACTCATGGGGAGGCGGTTCTTCATCCCAGGCGATGCTCGAAGCTATCAAAGCTCACGAAGCCTTAGGTACTCTTTTCATTGCCGCTGCTGGTAACGAAAGAAATAACAATGATCTTCACGATCGTTACCCCTGCAATTACAATGTTTCAAATGTTATTTCAGTGGCAGCAACCGACAATCAAGATCGACTCGCTTCTTTTTCTAACTACGGGAAAAAAACTGTTCATGTTGCAGCACCTGGCGTAAAAATTCTGAGCACTTTGCCTGGTAATCGCTATGGTGAGTTGAGCGGTACTTCCATGGCCACTCCTCATGTTACAGGCTTAGCCGCAGTCATCGCTTCGCACTTTCGTGATCTTGACTACAAAGGCATAAAAAATCTCATTATTAGCGGTGGACAGAAAATTCTTGCCGCAGCAACAACTACCATTTCCGGCAGAAGAATAAGAGGAGCAGATGATAATGGCGTTGGTTCATTAAGCTGCAACAATCAAGTTGTCAGTACTCGACGAGAGCCATTGAATAATAACCTCACTATTCCTGTAGGAGGTTCACTTATGCTTTCAGCCTTACGAATTGATTGTGCTCTAAGCGCAGGAGCACTCATAGTTTATGATGATGGCACTACAAAAATAGTTTTAGAAGATAACGGAAAAAATGGTGATCAAATAGCCAACGATGGAGTCTACAGTTACCTTTGGCAACCAGATAGCGCAGGAGAGTATGAGTTAAAATTTGATGACAACGACACAGTAAAAGTAAGTGTTTATGAAAAATCCTCTTCTAAAGAGTATCAGGCCAATGCTGACATCGGCTATGAATACGAAATGATTCAAGGACAAAGGCTCAATGCTCAAGACGAGACCCTTCATACTTTTATGTCGCCCTTTCCTATTCACTTTGCAGGAAATGAAAACGGTTTTTCAAAGCTCTATATTAGTTCCAACGGAACTATCAGCTTTAGCGATCCGATGATCTATAATTTTAAAAACCTCCATCTTCCTGACACTTCCCTCAATACTCTCGTAGCACCATTTTGGGATGATCTAATGCCAAGCAATTCTCTTTCCGATATTTATGTTGAAGTTTTGGGAGAAAGTCCCTACCGAAAACTCGTGATTGAGTGGTGGCAAATGCGTAACTATCGTTCGCGAGGTGCTGGAAGTTTTGAAGTAATATTTTATGAAGATAACTCAGATGTCAGATTTAACTATCTTGATACAGACTTTGGTAGTGTCACTTTTAACAACGGTGCTTCTGCTACGATCGGCCTTCAAAGCAGCAAAGATAATGCCCTGGAATACAGCTTCAACACTGCAGATATTCCATCTCAAAGCTCCATTCTCTTCTCATTAAAATAAACTATTGCTGAGAATAGGACATTAACAACAGGCGCCTTGTAGTAATCCCAGAAATTAACCAAGCCTTAATTTCTGGGATTGTTACAGTGCTTAGCATAAATTTCCCATAAAAATCATTCTGCACTGCCCTTGCATCAGTTCATTAGTCAAACTAGACTTTTTAAGCAGATTATCTAAATACGGCGTACATATGTCACAATTATTCGAACTCATTCCCCTGATTGGTTTTTTTGTTGCCTACAAAGCTGTGGATATTTATGTCGCAGTCATCGTGCTTATGGCCTTGATGGCAATGGGGCTTTTGGTTCTAAAAATACAAAAAAAACCTATCACCAATATGCAATGGGTATCCTTTGTCCTTGTAATTGTTTTTGGTGGTATCACTCTCATCTTTCGCAATGAGATGTTCATTAAGTGGAAACCAACGGTACTAAACTGGGGCTTTGGCTTAGCATTTTTTATCAGCCACTTTACCAAAAAGAATTTTACTCAACGACTTCTTTCAGCAGCAAAGATCAATGCTCCACTGCACGTATGGAAACGGCTTAATTTATCATGGGTAATTTTCTTTATGCTTTCAGGCGCTCTCAATATTTTTGTTGCTTATCAGTTTGACACCGATATTTGGGTTAATTTCAAACTCTTTGGATTATTTGGATTAACTTTCCTATTTGCCATCGGCCAAGCTATTTACTTAAAAAACCATTTGCGTTCATGAGTGTTATGCTAGTTCCAGAAATTAGTTAGCAGCTTCACGATATCATTGCTTTTAATTTCTTGAACATTATCAGCATAAAAATTGCTGCCGTTGTGTTTTTCGTAAACGATCTGACAATCAAGGATCGAATAGACCTGATATTCAAGATTTACAGCATCGGTCAAAGTCGACTTCAGAACTTCTTGATTAAAAAGCCCACATATCCCCACGTGCGTTATCTCTTTGCTTCGCAAATAGCGATGCAAGCTGTTGCCATAAAAAATGCTTTCTTGAGGCTGGGCTTTTATAGTGCTTTCTCGTTGTGGCTCATATATCTCAAAACTTTTATAACTATCACTGCTGAGATTTTCTTTATCTTGCTCATGGACAGAATTTATGAATATAATTTCACTTTTTAGAGCTCTTAAGTCATTGAGAAATAAAATTGATTTTTCAAGCATCATATCTCGAAAATTTGATTCAATGATGTGCGGTTTGTTTAAAAACTGATTTTCATAATGCACAAATACGCCGGCAAATTTAATTTTTTGCTCTTTCATTGAAATTTTCTCTTTAAATTTTTGCTTCAATAAAACAATAGATTATTTTTATAAAAAATTGCTAAAGCCACAAAAACAAACCAATAAATCGATTATTAATCATTGGTTATATTTTTCATTTCTCCAAATTATCTTTTTCTCCACTAAATAAAGTCATGAGCTATGAGGGAGAATTTATGAAAAAAAGCACACGTTTTATCTGCTGGCTGCTTACCAGTATTCTTATGAGCAGCCTTAGTAATTTAAGTTATGCCGATTTTTTTTCGGGCACACTTACGAATACAGACTACGACAAACTTGAACGCTATGTTTTGCGTCATCTCGAAGAATGGTGTCCTGATGCATGGTGTAGTGGTGATTTTCAGCACACATGGGAAAGCTTTAAGTATAATGTAGATACGCAAGAATGGACCTTGCAATTTACGAGCTATCAGCGTTTTAGTGAAAATTTTGAACTGCTTCCCAGCAATAATTTTTTGGGTTCAATAGAGAGCAATAAATTCATGGCAATGAGAAGTTCTTGCACTTTTCCATCAAAAGATCCTAAAGCAATGCTGGATTTTGATACGCAAGGATTCTTGGGTCTTTCTTATCTTATGAGTGAACAACTGATTATTTGCATAAGCGCGATCGAAGAGAAACTCACCAATCCCTAAAAATATTTTTTATTTTAGAGGCCAGGTTAATAGCAATCTACCTTAAAGGTTATTATCGGAGCTCTAAGTACTTGAGACTTTAGAAAATTGTCGAATGCTCTATACCACTGGGGGCCTCTTTGAAATATTTCTAACCAAAACTTCTCAAACGGCCCTCTATATTTTTAACTATTCGCAGACCATATTGCGGACTACCTAAATAGAATCAACCACACTCACACGAAATCATGGGATATGTGCAATTAACCAAGCTTATTGCCTGCACTCCAAGGTAGCAAAATTTGAAAATTTCTTTGTCTCTCGCTCACGTATCAATTGAATAAACTCAGTAAACTTTGTCTGAAAATCAATAAAGCTCGTCTCTTGATTCAAATATTTGGGCCAAGAAAAAATTTGTTTAAGTTTGGAAACCACATCCTGAGTATCAACAACACGTTTTGGTGCAAAGGCAAGATCCACACCCCATCCTAAACGCTTGGCCAAAAGCATATTGGTTTTTTCCCAAGGCAAAGCCAAAGTTGAATCAGATTTGATGAGCATCGGAGTCTTAAGCATGCCCGCTTCGGCCACTGTTGATCCTCCTGGCTTAGCTAACACCGCATCAACACTTGCCATACAAAGGGCCATGTTATGAGCATCGAGACGGTCAAGAACTTTGAGATTAAAAAGTTTGTTGTTAGCAAATTGAGCTGCATGCGCTTTAAGTCCGTCGATAACCAGCTTACTTCCGCCCGAAGCAACAATAACATGCAGCGCTTGTTCAAGTGGCTTTTGTTTTTGCATTGCATGAAATGCCTTCAAATACTGCTCAATAATTTCAAGCGATCCTCCTTTACCACCGAGTGTAATCAAAAGACTTTTGGCATTGTCGGGAATATTTAAAACTGAGCGACGATAGTTCATGATCTCTTTTATTTTTTTAGGATTTTTTGCTCTATCCATGGTCTTACGAAGATCATTAAATTCTTTGCGCAAGGGAGAGCCGATCACACAGTAGGGAACACTTGGGTGCCTTGGATCTTTTTTATAAAGCCCCCCTGTTACTTCAGGAGCTTCCATGGCTAAACCCATGAAAACATTAGCCGGCGGATTTTTTAATTCATTTATTTTATTGATGAAGTGGCTGATTTCATAATCGGTCGGAACAATAAGCAAAGGAATATCATTTTCTTTAGCGATTTCAGCATAAACATAATTGGCAATGGGAAACACACTTATGATCATGGAAGGAGGTCGTTCATCACACGCACGCATGATGCGGTTTAGAATTTTGTTATCCCAAAGAGCTTGCCTGGCATTAACAAGCTTTTCGGCAACCCATTGCAGTGAAACTAATTCTTTTAATTTTATCCATCGTTCAGCATTCATATAGTCATCAAAGCGTTGCAGCTTAGGTACAAGCCCTTCCAAAATATCTACCTTGGCAATGACAAATTTTTTATTACTCCCCAATAATTTTTTTTCAGAGGCACGTAACACCTTATCCACAGCTTCTGCTGCCGATTTGTGCCCAGTCCCTTTTGAACTATAAAGAATCACAATTTTTTCAGTATCCATGGCACCTTTGTTTTGCTCCAAAACGCTAAAATCTTCACATCTCATGTAGTGGGGATTGGTTTCTACTGCAGCTAAGTTATCAGAAGCCATGTTAGTATTGGTGGGATTAACGCCACGTTTGCATGCACAGGAGCATGTCAATAAATATAAGACTGCTATAACTATTGGAAACAAAAATAATTTCTTCACAGCGATTTTCATATTCACTTTTACTTACCTTTTAGTATTCAACAATAAAATCATAATTCAAGAACAAAAATTATTGCCCAAATACATCATGATTTTTAAGAAAAACAAAGAGCGAATTTGCTCTCAAGCTCCCATTTTTTTCCCATGAAACCTGACAAATAAACAACAATTTGCTTCATAAAACTCATTTCCACTAAAATTGGATATCAATTTGGACATGGAGAATTCAATGGTTCAGTGTGATAAAAGCAAATGCTGTTGCCAAAGAGCAGCATTATTGATTTCTGGTATTATTTTTACTTTCGTAGCCGTGTGTCATCTGTGGCGAGTTTTTAGTGGACAAGTCATTATGCTGGGCGATAATGCAATCCCTAACTGGGTGAGTATCGTTGGCATTGTTGTTGCATCCATTATGGCCATCTTGAATTTTTGCGCTCTAAAATGCCCTAAATGCAAGGCAGCTAACCCAAATTGCTCAAGCTCTTAACGATAGAAAATTAATTCGAGGCTTGGATAACTTTTTACATAAACAACTCATTGAACCCAAGCCTTTAAACAAGTTGTAACTTGACCATCTTGCCTTATGGCGAGCTCTAAATCTTTGTCATTTACAATATTGCTTTTTTCTAAAGGCCTATCGAGTTCAAGCCCCTTAAAAAAAGTTACATGAAAATACTCAAGAGAATCTTTATTTTTTGGCCATGCCTCAAGCGCTTCTTTGATCAGTAGAAAGAGTACAAGCTGCGAAGGTATTTGAATATCCTTTCTGCCATAAAGTTGAGCAAGCTCTAAGCTGCTTAAAGCAGAATTTTCTTGTCCAGCATCTTTTAGTGCATTGTGCACCCACGCTCTATCAATACTCATCCACGCTTCCCATAAAAACTGCTGCGACATCTGGGCTGTTGGCTGATAGAATTTTTTTTGCCCACGCACAAAATAAGCAATGCGAATATCTAAAGAATGATCATAAATGAAGCTACAGACATGGATGAAATTATTATTGGCACTGCTATATCGTTTGAGTTGTGAAATAGTTTCACCCTGATTTTTTTTACCCAAACTTATTTCTACATCCACCAACTGCAGCCGCTCGATGGATTCTCCATTTTTTTGATCCAATAATTTTACCAGCATCTGTGGAATTTCTTGCATTAAAGATGAGGTCCATTCATTTAAAGATTCTTTTGTTTTGCTCATAAAAAAACTCACTTATTTAGACAATAAAAAACCGCCCTAAGGCGGTTTATAGCAGTGCAATCAATAACAACAACTGCGCATCACTCTAAGAGGGATTTTTCTCTGCAAGTTTTTTTTTCTCAAGAGAAAGTTTTTCTATCTTTTTAGTCAAGGCATTGATTGTACCTTTGGTTGAAGCTGCAGCATTCGAATTGTTTTTTAGTTGTGTATGCTTAAGACGAGCTATATCAAGCTTGGTTTGGGCTATTTGAAGATCATAGTCAGCAACTTTAATGTTTGCGCTTATATCTTCAATCTCTGTTTTATAATCGAAGTCTTTATCTTCTTCATAACCTTCTTTTTCAGCTTTGAGTTCGATAAGCTTATCTGTCAACAAAACTACTTCATTCTGCAGCTGTTCGATCTCATGATCAAGCTGGCTTAGATCTTGATCAAAAAACTGAACCACATTCTGAGCATTTTTTTGCACGCCTTTGATAGTCTCTTGCCCTTCTTTGCTCACAACAAATTTTGCAGCCTCGATTATGTCACCTTTTCCGTAGGTTCCCTCTTTGATCTTTTCAATATTATCCATTGTTTCTGTTACCTTAGATGCGGTATCCAGCATTGCTTTAGCGGTACCATATAATCCAAGATTATAGATATAACCCCACGTACTTTTTGCGGCATTGCTTACAGCACTACCAACTGAACTGCAGGCATTTCCGGCCGCCTGCAACGCCTCATTGGTCCGGTCTGCATAGTCAAAAACTAGGCTGAGTTCTATATCATCGTACTCTTTAGAATAAAAACGCGCATGGCCATGAGTTGGGATAATGTCTGAAGCACTTTTTTCCATATCAATATTGATTACAATACTTTCATGGCCTTGATTGTTAACCCCTTTCTCACATTTGTTAAAAGGAACATAGATCACCATTATTTCCGTACCACTCTTAGCGCTTGTATCAAATGTGCTCTCTCCGACTACAAAGGGAAAGAATTTAAATACGAGACATGCCAAGCTTTCATCGATGCTCATTTGCAAACGGCCCCGCAAAACTTCTCCATTTTTCTTGACGCCGTTATTAAAAGAATCAGGAGCAATGAGTTTGTAATAGGAAGGTTTTCCTCCCGCGCTCGTTGCAAGCTGACTTAGAAGATCTCTTCGGTTATGAAGCTCGGCTTGATATTCCACACCACCAAACTTGATGGTCCCAGTGAGCAAAGAACGTGAGCGATTCATAAGATCGGCGATCTTAGCATATTCTTCAATATCTTCTACACTAGATTCTTGAATATCCATAAAAGTAAATTCATCGTTTTCAACCGGTTCTTGTTTCACATCATCAGAAGCATGAATAAAATACGATAAAGACATAAGTAACAAAAAATTAATTTTCAAAAATTTAAACATTTTAATCTCCAAAATAAATTAATAAATAATACAATTAAACAATTAGTGATGAGGCGAAATAAAACCCCATCACTAAAAAAACAATTAGGCCGCTGGAGCCACTGTGCAGGCAGATATACCGTAGTATTCCTGCCATGCTTGCCGAGCATTTCGAGCTGCTTTTGCAATGTCGATGATCAACGAAGGATCAAAGCTCATAGCTTTTTCTCCAGCATTGATCGTTTCCCTGATAGCGTTATAGCTATTGCCAGAAATTTTCTCGATCGATTCCAAGTAAGAAATGTTAGCTTTTACGACATCCTCTGATGAACCCATGAATTTTTGATAATAATGAATTGCATTTTTAGATGAACCCCATGCCATACGTGCATGAGAAAAAGCTAAAGGATTGAGCATGCTGGCCTCAACCATAGCAGCATAAAGCTCTGCTGTTCCAAGTATAACGTGCGCAGACATCATAGCTAAATCATAAGCTGATTCATTATGATAGGCTGAATGTGCCATACTGCTCGCACTGCTCCACGCAAGACCAGACCAATACGACAAAGAAGAAGCAACTGCCCTAAGTCCGGGTATAAGGTAATAGCTTAGAACTTCAGACGAATAGGCAATCTTTTGATCCGAAACCGCTATGCTTCCTGCATTAGCGAATACTGTTCCCTGCCTGGTCCAAAAAAGTCCTCTATCTTCAAATGTTCTGCCAATCTCAAAGCTTTCTTTTGACTCTGCAGCATTAAAATCAATATATCCCTTTTTGTTGTAGAGTTTATGAAAAGGAATGCGAATGAAAGATCCCACCACTCGGCGCAACTTGGCGTCAGTGAAGTCAGTTGTTCCTTCAGGGCTTGGTTCAAAAAATTCGATTACAAGACCCTTTAGGGTAGCCTTGACATTGATAGGCCCTTGAAAGCTTTCATCTGTGTATTCGTAGCCAACACCATTTTTTCCATAGGTTCTTCTGGTAACACTATAGTAAGAACTTTTTCTCGATCCTAACCACCGAGCCCAACTATTCAGGCTTCCGTTTCTAATAAAAATTCTTAAAGTATCATGCTGAGGATTACCATTTTCAGCAGTTCTCATCATAGAACCTTTGAGTTCCAAATTCCCAGAAAGGTAATAATTCAAGTGAGCTTTATCGGCTTCTATCTCGGCAGATGAGCGTTCAGCGGACAATGACAGCGATAAAAATAGGCCAAGGAAAAATAAAGCAGGCGCACTGCTCCTAAAAAATTTTGATAAATACATAATTATTACCTAAAAAAATTCAAATTAAAAACTCGATCAACAATCCAAAACCTGGTTGGATACTCCGGAACATAGCTTAGCGCATATACTATGTCAATAACTGGCTTTGGAACTAACTTTTGACGATGCTTTCCATTGGAACAATTCCATTTCCTTTATAATTATTTTTTGCTAGATTGCTATTCCATGAGCTATACCGCATACACCGCTTTTATCATTACAATTCACCACTTAAGCGCAGTTACCGCGGTGATCATCGCACTGTGCATCACTGCCATGCTCTTCTTGCTGTTTTTCAAGCATCAAAAACAACGATATTGCTTTATAGTGCTGGTTTTTTTGCTCAGCCTAATAGTAGGCGCTGAATTAGCTAACAAAATTTATTTGCAAAAAACATTTGATATAGAGCTGGTTCAGATCAACTGAGCATGCTTATCCTAAGCTCATCGTCTCCTACTATTATTTTCTCTTGAGTAATCAGGCCCATTTTTTTGATCTGTTCAAAGACTTGAAGCCCATCATCACCAATATTTTGTTGTGAGCGAAACCACCACATTTCATCGATCAAATTTTCCGCCATAAAACTCGACAAAATATTTTTTCCGGCTTCTACCAATAAACTGGTGATCCCTAAGTCATACAAATATTGAACAAGCGCCTGAATAGTAATTTTTTTAAGCTTGATAAGCTTAATATTTCTGTTTAGAAATTGCTGAATTTTCTCTAAGCTTGCTTCTTTTTCATAAAATATCCACGTCGGCGCAACACTTGTATCAAAAATAGCAAAGCTCAGATCTAAATTGAGATTGCTGCTGAGCACTACTCTGATAGCTTGTGTACCATGATTTGGCTCATCATCACGAGCCCTAAGTTGAGGATTATCAATCCTGAGCGTATTGGCACCGATCACTATGGCATCCACCGCTCTACGCAGTCTATGCACAATTTTATTTGATTGTGGACCTGTAATTTGAGTGCGCTCACCCACCAAAGCCAAAGCGTAATCGCTGCTCGTTGCAATTTTTAAAATAACATAGGGGCGTTTTTTTAAGATGAAATAAGAAAATGGCTCAATGCTTGCTTTAGCTTTACTGCGCAGAGCATCACATTTTATCTGCCCTACCTGAATACCTGCCTTTTCGAGTTGTTTGATTCCTTTACCTGCAACCAAAGGATTGGGATCTCTTAGGCCGTAGACCACACGAGCAATTCTTGCGTTAATGATCGCATCGGTGCAAGGCGGAGTACGTCCACTGTGGCAACATGGCTCGAGCGTCACATAAAGTGTGGCCCCCTCAACCGAATCTGTTGCATGGCTCATTGCATGTTTTTCAGCATGCATGCCACCAGCTTTTTGCGTGTATCCTTCAGCGATTATTCGTCCATGTTTTACAATGACCGCTCCCACGCTAGGATTAGGATGAGTACTCCCTGAAGCAAAATGAGCATTATCCAAAGCTTTTAAAAAAAACTTATCGTCTTCTATACAACTAGAAACTTTTTCATCAACAATCCAAGAAAAAGCTGTATCACTCATCAACAACCCCGTTTCAACTTAGGAGACATAGCATAACAGTAAAAAGCATCATTATCCTTTAGCATCGCTTGACAAGTGCTTCAATTTCTTTAGCATACGCCCTTGGTCGGTAACGGAGTGTGGCGCAGTTTGGTAGCGCACTAGACTGGGGGTCTAGGGGTCGCAGGTTCAAATCCTGTCACTCCGACCACATAAAAACATTGCGCGCTTCTAAGCTTTTTAAATCTCAAAGCTAAGATTTCTGCAGCTTTACTTGCTCTCATCACATCGTTCAAAAGGTTTTCTTGGCATTTTGCTTTTCACTCCAAAGCGCTTTTCAGTACAAGACAAAATGCAAGACAAGGCCTCTTCTGGGTCATCGGTGTAGTAAATAAGATCAAGATCATTTTTGCCAATAGTTCGATTTTTGACGAGCGTATTGTCAATAAAATCTCTCATCGGTTTCCAAAAATCTGTCCCCATCATGACAATGGGGAAATTGCTAATCTTTTGCGTCTGTTCTAGAGTAAGGGTTTCAAAAACCTCATCAAGCGTTCCAAAACCGCCAGGAAACACTACAAAAGCATACGAATAACGCAGCAACATCACTTTGCGCACAAAAAAGTGCTTAAATTCTACCGACAGATCTAAGTAGGGATTTGGCTGTTGTTCATGAGGCAGCATCACATTGCAAGCCACAGAACGTCCATCAACATCTTTTGCTCCACGGTTAGAAGCCTCCATTATCCCAGGCCCGCCTCCTGTCATGATGGTATATCCCGACTGAGCAACTAAACGAGCGGTTTCTCGAGCAAGATCATAATATCGGTGGCTACTATGAAAGCGTGCTGAGCCAAAAAAAGTGGTGCATGGCCCCACTTTATAGAGGGCTCTAAATCCTTTGACGAACTCAAGCGAAATACTCATAAGCATGCGGACATCTTGAAGGCGCCGCTTCGGGCCACTTAAAAGTCTTTTATCCTTGTTATCAACGCTATATTTTCCCCATGGATCAAAATGATTATTGGAAGAATTATTATTTTTTTCTTGAGCGTCATTCACTTTTAGCGGCCTTTAGTTTTTATGTATTTCTATTCCAACAAGGATGTATATAAATCTACACGACGATCTCTGAAAAAACCAAAAGCTGCCCTGTTTTTGGCCGCTTTTTCTAGATCAACCGTGGCAACTTTAACCGTATCCTCATCATCGAAACTCACGATTTCACTACCAAATTCATCGCAGATGAACGATGCTCCATAAAACACCTGCCCTTCTTCGTTACCAATTCTGTTGGCTGCCACCACAGGAATCATGTTAGCTACGGCGTGTCCCTTCATCACCCTTTGCCAAGGATCCTTAGTTGAAAGCCATGGTGCATGAGGTTCAGAGCCAATAGCGGTTGGATAAAATAATATCTCAGCTCCCATGAGCGTCATGATACGAGCAGCCTCAGGAAACCACTGATCCCAACAAATGCCAGCACCCATCTTTCCATACTTGGTGGAAAAAACTTTAAAGCCAGTATTACCAGGTCGAAAATAAAATTTTTCTTGATAGCCAGGTCCATCAGGAATATGGCTTTTACGATAGACGCCAAGAACCTCGCCGCTCGCATCGATCATCGCCAGTGAATTAAAGTAATGTGGACCTGATTTTTCAAAAAAAGACCAAGGAACCACAACCTCTAATTTTTTACATAAGTCGCGAACAGCTTTGAGATGGGGGTGATGTTCAAGTTCATGAGCATAAGAAAAATAATGTTCGTCCTGGGTCTTACAAAAATAATGCCCCAAGTACAATTCCGAAGGCAGAACCACCTGCGCGCCTGCTTTTTTAGCTGACTCAATGTAGTGAAGAATTTTTTGATTGTTTACTTTTGCATCATCGCTGTAACTACTCTGAATCACGCCAACATTAATAGCCATATCTTTACACCGCCTCTAAATAAAATTCTTGTGACATACAATGAAAGGCTCCGCCCCCAGACAAAATCGCTCGGGCACTCACTCCAACAACTTCACAATCGATAAAATTATTGAAGCATTCAATCGCTTCAGCATCATGTTCACTAGCATAAGTAGGCACCACAAAAGAAGAATCTCCCATGATGAAGTTTAGATAGCTTGCTGGCATAAGCTCTCCACTTTCATCAATAATTGCACCTGGGGATGGAATTTCTAATAATTTTAGAGGACGTCCTAGAGCATCAACTTCACTCTCCAGTTGTTTTTTTATGGTCTCCATCACATGTGCATTAGGATCGCCTTTTTGCGGCACCATAATCGCTACCGTCGCTGGCGCGACAAAACGTGCGATCGTATCAATATGCCCATCGGTGTGATCATTTTTAAGACCTTGTTTAAGCCAAATGACTTTTTTAACCCCAAAGAGTCGAGCAAATTCATTTTCGATGTGAGTTTTAGTTAAAGATGGATTTCGATTGGGATTAAGCAAACATTGCTCAGTAGTAAGCATTGTTCCTTCACCATCGCACTCGATCGCACCTCCTTCAAATACGACAGATGAAAAATGCGCATCCAGTTGTTTTCTATCCACAACTCGTTTGCTCAAATCTCTGTCTGACTCAAATAGATACTTTTCGCCCCAACCATTAAATCGGGGAACCACTAAGGAATATTTTTTGTGTTCATCTTTCACACAAATAGGAAAAGTATCTCTCAACCAAATATCTGCGTAGTCTAATACCTCAAATTGTACCTGAGAACTCACATGGGCACTGATTTTATGGATTTCTTCCTCATTTGGCACAACAAGCCGAACCTTTTCTTTTGATAAAGCTTTTATCAAACTCAAAACTTCAGATTGCGCTAAAGAAAGGTTGTGTTGCCAAAGAGATTTATCATAGGGCCAACCAAGCCATATTTCCTTTGGAGAAGACCATTCAGCCGGACGAATATACATTGCTCACCTCACGTGAGAGTTTTCTGACTGAAAGCTAAAATTATGTCAAGTTGGCAAATTAAAATCTAAGTATCGCTGTCTTTTGACTTGAGATGAGTGGGCACTTCTAAAGTGCAGGTTGAACTACAGCCATCACCATCTAGATGATTGCCATCATCGCACTGCTCATTTCGAGTAATGATGCCATTGCCACAAATCTCTAACTGGCAAAATTGATCACAGCCATCTCCGTTATCTTTGTTACCGTCATCGCAATCTTCATTGGGATCCACTACGTTATTCCCACATTCTTCTCGCCAACAGCACTTGGAGCAACCATCTCCGTTATCTGTATTGCCGTCATCACATTGCTCGCCCGTATCTATGCTTCCGTTACCGCAGCGCTCAAATTCGCATACTTTATTGCAACCATCGCCATCAACGACATTGCCATCATCACACCACTCATTTTTTTCTAAAACACCATTGCCGCAAACAGGAAATCTGCACAGCACATTACAGCCATCAGTATTATCATCGTTGCCATCGTCACACTGTTCAGTAATGCTTCGCTTGCCATCTCCACACACGCCGGCAACAAAATATCCGTCATCATCAAAATAATCATCATCCAAAAATTCATCATCAATCGGGGGGGGCGGCCCAAAAGGTGGTGGTGTGGGCTGTACACCGTCAAAACCATTTACAGGATATTCTGGAACAACCGGAGTTTCAGTGGGCAGCTCTTCTTCTACGGGAACATCTTCACTGATTGTTTCGACTGGAACTTCCTCATAGATAGGCACTTCTTCAACTATTTCTTCCTGAGGTTCAGTATTTTTAGCACCAGGGCTATAAACTAATTGACCATTTTCAATCACAGGATAATTACTGCTAACATAATCATTATTGACCGGCTTTATAGAATTTATTTTCTTATTTTCACATCCGCTAAAAAAAGTAAAAATAACGACAGAAAAAATAAAAATTTTTATTATTTCATTACCCATAAAACCGTCTCATTTTATAAACAGCATTATGAGATTACTATAAACAAAATTTTATGTACAAAAATTAACGTCACCAGCAAAAATTGTTTGTAAATTCCCCCCGTTCTCGATGCATAACGCTCCTTCTGGAGTAATAGAATGCCCCACCCCTCGCACAGCCTTTCCCTGGTGCTCAAATGTAAGGCTTTTTCCTAAAGATACGCATTTTTTTTGATAGGCATCGCAAAGTTTTTTCTGATAATCCATGCTGGAAAATTCACCGATATGATGGTCTAGAGTTTTCAGCAGCTCCATTAATACCGCCTGTCGTTTTATCTCAGGTTTCAGTTCTTTTAACGCTCCTCTATGCCCTATAAGAAGTTTTTTTCCTGGACTCAAGGAAATATTAATTCCAATTCCAATGATACTTGCCACAAGCAATCCTTTCCTCATGACATTCTCAATCAACAGTCCACCAACTTTTAAATAATTAGCGAAATAATCGTGATGGGTATTGGGATCGGGATTAAGCACAACCACGTCGTTTGGCCATTTGATATGGCTCGATATTCCACAATTAGATAGGGCCTGAACAAGAGCCACAGCTGGCACTAATGCAAGCAATGTAGGAGGCTTCGGCATACAAGGAGAGCGAATAAGTAATGAGCATGCTATATCACCTTTTTCCATCAGCCATGCCCTATCAAGACGACCTCTGCCAGCAGTCTGATCGTGAGTGATTACAAAGGTTCCATGGGGAGCTCCTTCTTTTTCTAGTTGCAAAAGATAGGAGTTGGTAGAATGGGTCGTTTGAAGCACCACACTATTCTTAAACAGGTTTAACCCAAGATCATTGATTGCCGATCGCAAACTCAGCGTATCCAGTGCATCGCGCATAAGTTCTCACTCAATATTCTTGGCACTTAAGCCATGAAACAACAAACGTTTTATTCGTGATGTATGACCGGAAATAATTTCTATCCGAGATTTAGGAATGGATAATAGTTCAGATAACACCTCAATTACTCTGGTATTTGCTTCTCCCTTCGAGGCGGTTGCTCTCACGCTGAGCAGAAGTTCTTGGGTAGAGGATAAAGATAATTTTTCCACAAATGCATTGGGTTTGATCTTAATGGTCAAACTCACTCCTTGTTTTTCTGTCTTAAAAAAATCCTTGAGCACGCTTGTAGATAATTCATTCAAAATTTTCTGAGTCATGCTTTACTCACTTTTAATAACAATTTTCTCTTTTCTTCGAAATATATAGTAAAGCTCAACGCTTTATTTTATAGGGGGATCAAGCGGAGGTTTTTATGTATCGGGTAAATGCCTTCTTTGCTAGTACAATCGCCATATACAGCCTTTGTATTGGTGCTGCGCTAGCTCATCATCATCTTTATCAAAAAAATTCTTTTGATCTTGAAAATTGTAAGGAGTTAAGTGAGCTGCAGCAAGGTGAATCAAAACACTTTATGGCAAAAGAATTGTATCAACAGGCTTTTCTCGCAAGTTTTGATGGCAATTGGAAAGTTGCCAAAGCTGCATCAAAATGTTCTTCACTCTTTGAAAATGGTGATTCAAAATGGAAAATTGAGGCTCGCATTTTTAAATAATTAATAGTTTTCAATTTACGGCGGGTGTTGCAAATGCCGACAATCTATCCACAATATTCAATGTACATATTGAAGCATTGTGGATAAACTCATGAAATATATTTTTCGTTGTGAGAAGCTTGTTCGCGATCGTATTCCTGAACTCATCGCTCAACCAAGCACGGTAATCGAAGTAGAAACCCTCAATCATAAAGCGCATATCGACGCATTAAAAGCTAAGCTTATCGAAGAGGCTAACAAGATACTTGAGACAGCATCTCGAGAGAAACTTATTGAAGAAATTGCCGATATTCAGGAGGTATTAGATGCTCTTGTACTCAAACTTTCAATAAAAGGGAGCGATGTAGAGAAAATTAAGCGTCAGAAGAATATGCGCAATGGTGGATTTGACAGAGGTTTGTTCTTAAAATCAGTGGAAACTCCGTGTGACTCACAAGTTGCCACGCTCTTTTTACAAGAACCCAAAAAATATCCGCATACAAGATTAAACTGACAGCCGTGAAAGAGCTCCACCTAAAAACTTAAGAGAAAATAGCGGCTTAAAAATGGTGTTCTCATGTACAGGGCTATAAAATAATTTGACCACAGTTTTTAATAAGGCTGAGCTTTTATCACACCTTAGCAAGGAACACTATCATGACAAAACCTCTCATACTTGTAAGCAATGACGATGGCTATTATTCCATGGGTATTCATGCTCTAGCACGAGCACTTTGTGTTATTGGCGAGGTTGTGGTTGTGGCCCCAGCCACCGATCAAAGTGCCATATCTCATGCTATTTCACTCAATCGCCCACTCAGACTACAGCAAAAAGCTTCTCTCCATGAAAGTGGTCAGGAAGTATTATTTTACAGTGTAGATGGTACTCCTACTGATTCGGTTTATATGGGAGTTCATCATGTTCTTAAAGGTCGTAAACCTGATCTCATGGTGTCAGGCATCAATCATGGCGCAAATTTAGGCTATGACATACTCTATTCTGGAACGGTATCTGCCGCTATGGAAGCAGCTATGCTTGGGGTCACTTCAGTTGCCGTTTCACTCGTCTCCCTCCATGACTACAATTTTGATATGGCTGCTGAATTTTGTCGAGAATTCTGCAAAGGCATTATAAAGAAGACATGGCCTACAGGAACACTTTTTAATGTTAATGTACCAAAACGCCTGAACTCGCTGGACTATGCTGTCACTCGCCTTGGTCATCATGAATACACAACAGAGGTTGCCGAAAGAAAAGATCCTCGCGGCAATAGCTATTATTGGATAGGAGGAACATGGAGTGGCTACCAAGACTTACCAGGTACAGACTGTCGTGCTATTGCCCAGGAGCTCATTTCAGTAACTCCCATCACTCTGAATCTAACCTACGCTCCACTGCTTGGAGAACTCATGAAGGTAGAATCCTCACTTAAAGCCATTCCACTTTTTACTGAAGAGACATAGACTAGACCCCATCTTTATGCTCTAAAGACAGCATTTGATATGCCACAAATGTTTAAGATGGCCCTAGAAGGAGTTCCAATGAGCCAGCCTGAAGATTTTGGACCGCATGGCCATGACCCGCTAGCGGTGCCCTTAAACCGCTTTGACCAATTATTAGAAATTTTTTATAGCGCTGAAAAGAAAGCCCAAAACCGCTTACTTGGGATCGAGTATGAGATGTTTGCTCATGATCTTGAGCACAATCGTCCGCTCTCATACGAAGGTCCTACAAGCATTTCACAACTTTTTCTCCACTTAGCGCAAAAGTCTGCTTTAACTACAGATCCTTTTATACCAGTGATGGAAGATCAAAATATTGTTGCCTTGTCCTGCCAACGAGCCACCATTGCGCTCGAGCCTGGTGGCCAAATAGAAATAGCAGCGAAACCCCATGCTACACTCGAGGATGTGAATAAAATTTTTCTTGATGTTGTGAATAATTTACAGCAAGCTGCACAGGATCTTGATATAAAACTTTTTGCTGTTGGCATTCATCCGCTTGCCCAACAAAACGATATGGCTCAGGTTAAAAAGAGCCGTTACAAAATTATGCGTTCATACATGAAGAGCATGCCTGGCTTAGGCCTCGATATGATGAAACGCTCATGTTCAATTCAGCTTAATCTCGATTACAAAAATCAAGAAGATTTTGTTCTTAAAACCAGGTTTGCTTCGCGTCTTGTGCCATTTTTATCGCTCCTTTGTTCTTCTGCCGCTTTTATTGATGGACAAGCCAGTCCTTATGCAATTCCTCGTGGACATATTTGGCAAAAAACAGATCCTGACCGCACGGGAATTCCATCGATTATTTTTGACCCTAATTTCGGCTATGAATCCTGGATCAACTGGGCATTAGATGTTCCTATGTATTTTATTCGTCGAGGAAAAAACTACATCAATGTGGCTGGATGCTCTTTTAGGGATTTTATGGCTCACGGCCTCAAGGGAGAACAGGCTACGGTCCGAGATTTTTTGGATCATCTATCTACCATATTTACCGAAGTACGCCTTAAACCTTATATTGAAATACGCAGCCCCGATTCTCTACCAGCCTCTTACGTGTGTGCACTCTCGACTCTAGTATGGACATTATTTTATGATGAACATGCTTTTAATCAGGTTTTTTCTACACTCGAATCTTTAGATCATCCGCAACTCATAAAGCTTCATCAAGAAATAATTCAGCACGGACGCACAAGCTTATGGCAAGGCATACCTGTACTTGCCACCATAGGCACAATCATAGAATACGCTAAAAATCAGCTCAAACTAACGAGCTCTTCTCATAATCATCATGAAAATTACTTACAGCCTTTCGAACAAATTATCTCTTCCAATATGACAGTTGCAGATGTAGTAAAAACAAAATTTGCAGCAATCGACAAGCAAAATATTTTAGCTATTATTGACATGCTCGATGTAACCAAAAGAACAGTATATTAAATGATATTAAAAAAATTTGATCTAAAACATTTTATATTTGGAATTTTGCTTGGCGCAGCGGGCACTATGCCTGGTCTGAGTGGAGGTTCCGTAGCATTTATCTTGGGAATCTACGAGCGACTTATCGATGCGTTGGCTAAGCTTAATCCACAAATTTTATTTCCTCTTATAAAAAAAAGAGCGTGGAAAGACATCATAAATGAAACTGACAGCCTATTTAGCGCAATGATTTTATTAGGCTCAGTGTGTGGAATTTTTATTTTTTCATTTTTCATGCCCTACCTTATGCAGCATTACACTCATCACATGAATGCGCTTTTTTTGGGTTTGATGGCTGCCTCAATTCCTCATATTTTCAAAAATTACGATCAAAACCCTCGCATGTCTGATTGGGCACTCATCATAGGCGTTGCGATTCTCACTTACTTTTTGAGCGGTATCAGGACAGAATTTTCATCTGACGGTCCCTTGTTTCTATTTTTTTCTGGAGCCCTGGCCCTTATCGCAATGCTTCTACCTGGTATTTCTGGAAGTTTTATTCTGCTTATGCTTGGCAACTATCACTACATATTTGCCCAAATAAATAAGATTTTTTTCTTTGACATCAACGCACTGCTTAATGTGTTTCCATTTATTTTGGGAGCGTTAAGCGGAAGCATCTTTTTTGTTGGAGCAATCAAATATTGCCTTCACCATTTCCGAAGCACTACCCTGGCACTACTTATTGGGCTCATGCTCGGTAGCCTCCCCTCTTTGTGGCCTTTTACCAACGCTGATAATACACAGATTTTTATGCCTCACTTTTTTGGCCTCAGTGAAGTTTTTATGATTATTTCTCTTTTTTTTGGCCTCCTTATTAGCTTTGTTTCTCTCAGGATTATGAATAAATGAGATATTTTCTTGTCGTGCTGTATATTTTTTATTGTGGCTGCGTATCGATACACAACAGACCCTATGAAAGTGAACTTGCAGGAGTTTATCATCGCGTAAAAAAAGGTGATTCATTAAGCTTTATCGCTCACAAATATAATGCCAATCCGCAAGAAATTATGGAGGTCAATGGTTTAGAAAGTGAACATTACTTACGCACTGGTCAAGAAATTTTTATTCCTTCACCCGATCCCATTGGCATAAAAATCACTCAATACAACAAAAAACAAAGCCTACAAAATACTGTTCATGCAAACGATAAGAGCCTGGCTCAACAAGGCAGTCGCCATAAAAAAACACAACAAAAAATATTTCAGTTTCCTGTGCCTGGTGGCAGTATTGTCCATCAATTTTCTAGCTCTAAACAAAAACCTTATGACGGATTAGGCATTAGCGCTCCCCGTGGCACTCCAGTAGTCGCAGCCTTAGAAGGCAAAGTAATTTTTGTTGGCAATGAAAATACTCGTTATGGCTTACTCGTAATTATCGAGCACGAACAACCTTTCATTAGCGTATATGCTCACCTTGATAAAGCTTTGGTAAAATCAGGACAAAAAATAAAACAACGACAAAAAATTGGCAGCGTAGGAGTCTCTGGCGGTGTAGCAACACCTCGCTTACACTTTCAAATACGTGTATCAGAGCGCCCCCAGGATCCAAAACGTTTTATCAATCCTCTCAGCTTTAAATAGCTTAGAGACTGTTTTAAAAGTATTTAAAACAGCCTCTAAGAGTGTTGTTCAGTTCTTTAAAATTCAATAAAAACTAAGATAAAAAATTAATTAAAAACCAAATCGTTTTACTCTAATGTTGTTTGCCGAGCCAACCTTGGAGTTTTTAATGAAGAACGCATTAACCAATGTTTTAGCAATCAGCCTGTTTGTTTTTTTAGGCGCCTGTACTTCTACTTCCGAAAATATTGCCACTCATCTTGGCTATTTTAAAAAAGCAAATATATCCCAAGAAAAACTTTTAAAAGCTCAACAGCTTCACGAAATGGGGTTGATAGAGTCAGCTATTTTGCAGCTCAAAGAGCTTATCGAAAAACCCTATGAAGTTCAGCACGATAAAGGATACGAATTACTTATCGCTTGGCTTTTAGAACTGCGCATGGACAATGAAGCTAAAGATTACGCATCTTATTTCATGAGACATCACAGCAAAAGTCCCAGCGTAGAGTACATAGTATCGCTCTTTAGATAGGGGCTCTGATAGAGACGATAGCCTCCGTCTTAACTTTGTTCCCCTCCTTATTAAAGTGCTAAACAAAGATAGAATTCAGCTTTATCATCTGAATGCTTCTAGTTTTTCAATGGTTACATAGCTAAGAGACTCTTAGGGACCATGAGCATGAGGGACGTAAATTTTTATCAACAAAAATATCTGCAAAATCTACCAAAAAAATTGCAACAAAAACGCATAAGGCGTCTTAGATCCTTGATTGCTCTTGGCAAAGAAGAAAGCCTAGAGCAACATGAAGAAACATTCAAAAAATTATCTTCAGCCCTTGGTCAGAGTTATAAATTTAAAATCGAGTGTGTAGCAAAGCTTGCCAAAAAAATGGTGATTGAACACTACGAGTCTCATCCGCATGCTATTTTATACACTCTTAAAAAACTTCTAAAAAATATTGCTGAACATACCGATGTAGAAATATCCGCGCACCCTCGTGATGCAAAAATAATAAGCAGTAATATTCATGACTTCAAAAGCTCGATGGCTAGAAAATTTTTAATTAGCGAAGACAAAAATATGGAGCAAGGATCATTAATTATTAAGGCAAATAAAAGCATCATTGATGCTCGCATAAGCACCCAAATAAGAAGAGCTACGCACGTGATATTAAATTAGGAAAAAATTAATGACGCTATTCATAAAAAAAAAATCTCTACCCAAAAAATATTTGATTCTCGACCACTATAAATTGCTTAAGACATATACGCTCATCAAAGCAAATGAATATGAGCAACAAAAAAATTCTTGTGCTCACTTTGATGACTATTTAAAAAAAATTCGGTCTATTTTTTTAGCCTACAAAAAAATAAATCAGTCAGATATTTTTAAAGGGCGTGAAAAAGGAAAAAGCCGTTCTCTTGCTGATTTGCTTAACTCTAGCCTCGACACACTCGAGCAATGGCATAAAAATATTGCCATAGAAACGCAATCAATGTTTTCCATAGCTCAAAAAATTGCTGAAAACATCACTGATACTCCCTGTGTGCCTCAAAACACTGTACGTCACCAAAGGCAACTTATTGAAAAAATGAGTGTTTTTTTAAGAATGGAAATTTATCTGCCTTTGTCTTTTTTTACTGAACATTCAAGCCTGTTTTTAAAATGGCAACAATTTTATGGAAAAATGGAGCTGTTAAGTATCACAAAACATGATAATCAACCTGAGCTTCGAATATATGTTGGCAAAGAAATTTTCTCCCTTTGTTTATCGGGCATTGATATTAAATATTTACTTGCAAAAATTAACGCGTTCTTTTTAAAAATGAATGAGTCTTTTGGCCAATCTGTAACGGACTCGCCATTGGAAGTTGAAAAATTATATAAAGACGAAGGAAAAGTCGGTGACGTTGTCTAAATCACATCGAGGATTATTAATTCCCCGTTCTATTGCAATTATCATGGACGGAAATGGGCGCTGGGCTGAAAAGCGTGGTCTTGCTCGTGAGGTTGGGCATCAGCAAGGCTCCAAAGTTGCCGAAGATATTATTCTTTACGCACGCGAGCTCGGTATCCAGTTCATTACACTTTATGCTTTTTCTACAGAAAATTGGCAGCGCCCTGCCAAAGAAGTTGATGCTGTCATGCACATCTTAGAAAATTATTTAAAGCAGGATACAGCAGACCTTATCAAAAATGACATCCGAATTAGCGCTATCGGTAATCTTGATCGCTTACCCAGCTATGTAAAAAAAGCACTCGATAAAGTTGTAGAAGAAACAAAAAATTGCTCAAAGCTCATAATAACTCTGGCTCTTTCTTATGGAGCGTGGGAAGAAGCAAGTATAGCCTGCCAAAAAATTGCTCAGAAAATTATTGAAGGCAAACTTGAAATTGCAGACATCAATCAAGCAACATTGGCACAACATCTTTACACTAGTGATATACCCGACCCTGATCTTTTTATTCGTACTTCAGGTGAACTAAGGCTTTCCAATTTTTTGCTCATGCAATCAAGCTATACAGAACTCTATTTCACCAAAACTCTATGGCCTGATTTTCAACGTTCAGATCTTGATCAAGCACTGATTGATTTTGCCCAAAGAAATCGTCGTTTTGGTAAAGTTGGTGAATAATCTTTGAAGGAACACTCATGAAAAATTTATTGGTTAGAATTATCACTGCTGTGATTTTACTGCCCTTGGTTGTTGCAGTTTTTTTAGCAGGGGGAATTTTTTTAAAATTTTTGCTTTTGCTTGCAAGCCTCATCTGTGTCTTCGAAATTTCCACCATGGTACTTCCGAATTCAAAAATAGGTCTCTTCACTGCTTTTATGGCCTGGTTTTCTTTATCGCTTCCCTCATTATGCGAAGCAAGCATTCATCAAAATACTGCTGCTGCTTTCTTAGGATTTCTATGCATCAATGGACTTTTTTTATTTGTAGCGGAAATTGAAAAATCTATATTTGAAAAAATGTCTACAATTTTTTACTTTAGTTCCTATGTTGTTCTCGGTCTCAACTGCTTATTTTGGCTGCAAAATGATTCAGTTTCTCTCAATAAAAGTGAAGGATTGGCATTTATTTTGCTGACCTGTATCGCCACGTGGGGCAATGATACGTGCGCTTACTTTGGAGGACGAATCTTTGGCAAACGTCCACTATTTAAAAGTGTAAGCGCTAAAAAAACCTGGGAAGGTTTTTTCTTTGGTGCCATTGGTTCATTGCTGCTTATTTTTCTCATCAAAAAATTAACCAGCCTCTACAATACACCCATTTTTGCGCAACTTGATAATGCAGATCTTTTGTGGGTTGGCATTCCAGCAATTATTTTTGCCCCTTTGGGGGATTTGATTGAAAGCAAATTTAAACGAATCTATCAGGCAAAAGACTCTTCAAATATTTTACCAGGACATGGCGGTCTCCTTGATCGCATCGATGCACTCATTCTCGTGCTTCCCTGGACTGCTCTGTATGCTTTTATTATTCGACCACTATGTTAGAACTCGAAAAAATTTTTCTAAGGTGTGTTGCTTGTGGAAAAGAATACTAATTCGAATGGCGTAAGTGATGCGCGGATAGATCGTCGTCAACAAATCGTCGATGCAGCCAAAGCGCTTATTGGAGCAGGAATTGCCAATGATTTTGATCCGGTGCATGCGCCTTTATGCGCAATTGACCTTGTGATGGTCGCTGGGGCACCTTGGCTCAAGGAAGCTCTTGAGCGCGATTACGGCAAAGATGAAAGTGGTTATAAAAAAATTGGAGGAGGCGCCAATACACCAAAGATGGCTTATTTTTTTCGTAGCGCCGCCAACCTTATGCACTTCTTAAAACGCCAAGGGCTTTATGTGCCAAGGGGCGGAACTCCGGATCCAGCGGCCGGCATGGCATGTTTTTTAGATTGGGACGATCGAGGCCGATTTAATTTTTCTCCCGATCGAAGTGGAATTATTATTTCTACCAAAGATCATCATATAGAGTCCATTGCGCTGCCTTTGATGCTCGATGATGGCTCCGGCAACTACCGCGTAGAAATAATTTCCGTCACACCTCAAGACAAACTCGATCGAGCCATAATTGGTTATTCTGACTTGCCCTAAAGATTTTGCGTCAAAAAATTATAGCTTCTATGAAACGAGTGCTTTGTATCAAATTTTGACCAAAATCGAGTTTTAAATAGTGACTAATTTATCAAGAAAATCATTAACAATCTGATCTCTTTCACTCAGAGTGATACGCACAAAACAGTTTCGTATTTTTATATCATTTATGTTGATATATTTTTTTATAGCAGGATATGATTTCAACAGCTCTTCACGAGTCATTTTTTTCATACGTTGAGGAAGTACTTTGCTATATTCTGTAAAACCTTCATCAAAATATCTCTTTACTGTTTTGATATTTCCAACATCAGGATCAGGCTTTTTAGCCCATTTTTCTTCACAAGACTTAATAGCTAAAGCTAAATCAGAATCAGAATATTTAGACAGTGGCGAAATTCCGCAGGAATTGATAATAAAAAATAACGATAAAAGCAGAAATTTTAAAATAAAGTTCATTAGATTGCTCCCGGTAAAAGAAATTTAAAAGCCAGTTTTTTCATTATGCCTAGTAAAAAAATCCACATAGCTTATTTGTTGTAATACTTTAGGTCACATATTTCAACAGACAACTTGCTCATTTTTAAAAACTAAATAAACCAAGAATTAAGTTTACAGTTTTAATCTCATTCTTAAAACTTTCCAGTAAATACCAAACTCATCGTAGTGCCAAAGACAAGAGTTAAGGCTTTGAAAACCTAACTTTTTATAGATCTTTATAGCTGCAACATTAAATTCTAAAACCTCAAGTTCCACCATTTTTAATTTTAATACTCGTACTCCAAAGGCTAATAAAAGTTCCATAGCCTTTTGAGCTACCCCCTTTTGTCGAGATCTTTTATCTCCGATTTCAATGAAACATTCTGCTTTTTTCTGTTCTAAATCAACATTCTTAAATCCGACATTTCCTACGTGTTTTTTGTTGTAAATAATAGCAAAACTACGATGGGTTAAATCATCTAACAATAAATCCATACAGCGATATGCATATTTTTTTGTGAAAAAATCTTTAGGTATACAACGAGGAGCAGGAACAACAAAACTTCTTTCAATAATGAAAGGCTGCATCAGCCAGAAGCTAACACGTTCGTGATCTTCTGGCTTTAGTGGGCGCAGTTTAACCTCAATTCTACTTTGACTTTTTATAGCAATCTTTTCTTTTAGCGCCATTTAAATAAGCCCTGGAATGACAAAAACGAATCACTCTATATAAGGGCTAAAATATCATCACTGAATTAATTGCAGCAAGTTATCCCATAAATTTATAACGTTAATACCCCATAAAAATAGTGAAGATTAAATAGATTTTAAAATGATTAATATCAAAATGCTTTAAATTATCGTGAAGGTTTTTTGATAAATACCGCTTAAGCTCCTGAAAAGATTTAATTATTTAATCATTTAATTTTTTAAAGTTTGATTAAAAAGGCGCGCAGCAATGTTGGCTTTTAAAGAAATATTCATAAAAAGATTTATCCATAAGCCTCTAAACTGTCTAGCCTAAGTGCCGACACTGAGTTAGAAGTAATTTATTCCCAATACCACAGGAGCTAGTATGTACACCCTGATTCAAAAGCCTGCCCCAGATTTTAGTGCTGAAGCTGTACTTCAGAGCGGAGACTTTAAAGAGATCACTCTCTCAAGTTTTCGCGATAAAAAATACGTTGCACTTTTCTTTTATCCTCTCGATTTTACATTTGTTTGTCCTTCGGAAATCATCGCGTTTTCTAAGCGCACTCAAGCCTTTGAAGCACTTAACACTCAGATTCTTGGTATCTCAGTTGATTCTAAATTTTCACACTATGCTTGGCGCAATACGCCGCTTGAAAAGGGAGGAATTGGAGCCATCGATTTTCCTTTGATTTCTGATATTACTAAAGAAATTTCACGCGATTACGGTGTATTGGTCAATGATTCTGTAGCGCTGCGCGGAACATTTATTATCGACATGAAAGGTATCGTACGCCACGCCACTCTCAATGATTTACCGATCGGCAGAAATGTTGACGAAACTTTGCGCGTTATCGAGGCACTGCAGCACACTGAAAAACATGGAGAGGTGTGCCCTGCAGGATGGACCAAAGGCAAGCAAAGCATGAAACCAGATGCTGGCGGAGTAGCTGCTTATTTGGCAAATAACGCTCAATCACTATAAGAAATGCATGATTAAATGATAACCTCCCTTTAGTGGAGGTTTTTTTTTGCTTCACAAAAGGGGCTTAAAATGGATTTACAAAAAGAGCTTAATATTGCCAAACAACTTGCCCGTGAAGCCGGAAAAATCGCGCTTGAAAAACAATCAAAACTGATTGTCAAACAAAAACCTTTGGGGCAAGGACCCGTTTCTAATGCTGATCAAATTATCGATGATTTTATTTCACAAGAACTAAAAAAATTTTTTCCAAAAGACCAAATCATCAGCGAAGAAAGTTATCAGGAAGAGACGGTCAATAAGCTTGGGAGGGTCTGGTTTGTCGATCCCATTGACGGCACTGCAAGTTATATCGCGGGACTCGATGATTTTGTCATTATGATAGGACTGATGATCAATGGCAAAACCTCGCTTGGCGTAATCTATCAACCCACGAGTGGTATCATGTGGAGCGCTTTGAGCAATGGAGAAAATCGCGAATGTGTGCGAGAGCACGGTAATAAACAAAAAATTATAACACCAGGCCACTGGGCAAAAAATAATCATCAACTTCGTATCATCACCTCTCGCACCTTTCGCTCTAATCGGCAAGAGCAATTTATCAAGACCATAGATCCTTCCCTCATTATTCGGCGAGGTTCGTTTGGATTAAAAGCAATGCTGGTTTTAGATGGAGTAGCCGATATTTATCTATGTTGGAGCAAGCGCATAAAATTGTGGGATAGCTGCGCGCCTCACGCTATCATTCAGGCCGCTGGGGGATGTATGGTTCACCTCGATAACAGCCCTCTCGACTTCAAAGATGGAATTAATCATCAACGCTCAATCTTAATAAGCAGCCATAAACTCGAAGACTCTCTCATGCTATTGCTGAGAAATATTGAACAAGGTTAAAGATAACTTAGAGGTGTTTTGAAAGCAGTTGACCAATAATTTTTTGGAATATTTTTTAGTGATTAATAAAATATCAAAAATGAGCCTACAAATTTCAGGTCATTTACATGCTGCTGTTGCTATAACATAAAGCTCGTGTTTAAATTTTTGAGTAACAGGTACCGTATGGCGCGCATTGCTTTTTTTGGCACTCCTGTTTTTGCATTGCCAGCATTAAAACAACTTCACAAATTTTGCCTAGAACATGGCCATGAACTATCGATGGTAGTAACTCAACCAGACAGACAACAAGGACGAGGGCAAAAACTTTCTCCTCCATCGGTAAAAATTTTGGCGACTAAACTTCATCTCCCTGTTTTTCAGCCAGCTTTTCTTAAAAAAAGTTCTTTAGAAGGTGAACAATTTTTTCAACACTTTCTTGCAGCTCATATAGATTTAGCTGTTGTTGTCGCTTACGGAAAAATAATTCCACAACGATTTTTGTCCTCCTCGCATTTGGGTTTTATAAATATTCATGGTTCATTACTGCCCAAATTCAGAGGAGCAGCTCCAATACAAAGGTCTTTGGAGTGTGGTGATCACAAAACAGGTGTGTGCCTAATGGATATGGTGCTTAAAATGGATGAAGGCGATATTATCGATGTCGCTCAAACACCCATCATTGCATCTGACACTTCAGAAACCTTGTTCCGTCGGCTTTCACATTTGGGCGCTCACCTTCTTTATCGCAGGATAGATGATATCCTTTCCCAAAAAATTCATAAAACCCCCCAAAATGATGACGAAGCTACCTATGCAGCTATGATCAAAAAGGAAGAAGGACTTTTGGATTTTTCTCAATCGGGACGCAACTTGGTTCTAAAAAGCCGCGCCTTTGATCCCTGGCCAGGCTCCTATGCTTTTCTTGATAAAAAAAGAATAAAATTCTTTGAAGCTTTTTTTATCGAAACCACCGTTCACCATGAACTCTCTCCTGGTACTATCATCGTCACTTCTCCTTTTTTAGGCGTAAAAACTGTTGATGGAATTTTATATTTTCAAAGAATTCAGCTGGAAGGAAAGAGTATTTTGCCCGCTAATAAGGCTTTGCAAAATTTAAATATCCAGCTCTGCCGTACAAAAATTGATTTTTAAAAATAAATTAATTTTTAAATTGCTTGGTTGTAGTCTTAAAGCTGTGACGTGTTATATTTCTCGAGGCAATAACCGCTTAACCTAAATGATTTGAGGTTTACATGACGGAAAGACTGCACCCCCAAACTCATGTGAATCCCAGTATTTGTCCAAAAAAACCTCAAGAGACTCCTGCCCCAAAAGCTCCAATCCCCAATCAAATTTTGTGCGATGACGCTATCTCGCTTATGAAAACATGGCCCAGTCAAAGCTTTGATGCATGTATTACTGACCCACCTTATAATATCGCCAAAAATCGCAAGGGCCTTAAGTGGGCTTTTTCAAACCATGTCACTATGCAAAGCGATTGGGATCGTTTTATCGACGAAGACTACGAAGCATTTACACTCGCATGGCTCAAAGAAGTCTGCCGAGTCGTGAAAAAAAATGGCAACATTTTTATTTTTGGCACCTACCACAATATTTATTTGATTGGAGCTATCGCACAGAAATTCGACTTAAGAATTGTCAACAGTATTATTTGGGCCAAACCAAATGCTCAACCAAACATTACGTGCCGTATGCTTACCGAAAGCACTGAGCAAATTATTTGGTTGTGCAACAACACAAGTAAAAAAGCTACTAAGTGGACTTTTAACTATCAAGAAGCAAAAAAACTCAACGAAGGAAAACAGATGAGG